>NZ_JBSVWQ010000119.1:0-17453 GCF_054071215.1 Pseudomonas sp. SDO5522_S412
TGATTCACCGCATTCGCGAGCAAGCCCGCTCCCACATTTTGATCGGGGTATGTCTTAGGTTAAGCGCGGGGTTTGACCGTGCCGCAGTTGCTGCCCAACCACTGCGCATGGGTGTCCAGGCTGCCCTTCTGCTGTACGCCGGTGGCGTTGAAGGTACCGTTAACCGTAGTGGTGAATTCCTGCTGGCTCTGGAACGTCGCCACGCCAGTGCCCTGGGCTTTCGGGCAGCTGAAACGGAATTTCCATTGGTTGCCGGTCTTGTCCGTCACTTCCTGCTTGCAACCCGATTGCGGGTCGGTCAGCGGGATGGAATCGGACGCCACCTGGGCCGGGGTCAGGCACACCTGTACGCCTTTGCCGGCCATGGTGATGCCTTGCTTCTCAAGCATCGCGCGTTGTTCCGGGGTCATCTGTTGCTTGAGCTGACCGAGGATCAGCGACAAGTCCGGCAGGTCCTGGTTATCGACCTTCATGTTGCTGGTGGTCAACTCCCACAAGCCCGGCGCCAACATCTGCGCTTGCGCCGCCACAGGCAGCGTCAAACCAACAACCATGGCCAAACCAAGCAGACGAGCATTCATCGGGTAACTCCTGGGCAATTGTCGGCGTTAGACGCCGCAAAAGCGCCAGTGTTGCACAGCAAATAAAATAGCGACATTCGTGGCCGAACATGGTCTGTTAGGCACTTGTTCGTCAGGAGTACCGTTGTCCATGGATTTCTTTGGCCCGCACCTGCTCGCCTATTTCATTGCCACCCTGCATTTTCTGGGCACCCTCGCCGCCATCCATGCGGTGCTGACCGTCAGGACCGCCCAAGGCTCGATTGCCTGGGCATTGTCGCTGATGTTCATCCCCTACCTGACGCTGATTCCCTACCTGATCTTTGGCCGGAGCACTTTCGACGCCTACATTCAGGCGCGGCGCCAGGCCAACCAGGAAATGCACAAGGCGATCACCGAGCTGAACTGGCGCCCATGGGTTGAAGAGGCATTGGCCGCGCGCAACTCCCAGGCCTACGCTTCGCTGCGGGCCATGCCCAAGCTGGGGCGCATGCCGTGCCTGGCGAATAATCAGGTGCGTTTGCTGATCAATGGCGAGGCTACGTTCAGCGCGATTTTCGAGGCGATTCGCTCGGCAAAGACCGCTGTGCTGTTCCAGTTCTTCATCATTCATGACGACGAACTTGGCCGCCAACTGCACACCTTGCTCAAGGAAAAAGCCGCCGAAGGCGTAGCCATTTTTGTGCTGTACGACCGTATCGGCAGCCATGCCCTGCCCCATCGTTATGTGCAGTCGCTACGAGACGCCGGGGTGCAGGTCAAGGCCTTCGCCACGCGCAGCGGCTGGCTCAACCGCTTCCAGGTCAACTTCCGCAACCACCGCAAGATCGTGGTGGTGGATGGCATTACCGGGTTCGTCGGTGGGCATAACGTCGGCGATGAGTACCTGGGCAAGAAACCGCCGCTGGCGCCATGGCGTGACACCCATGTGCAAGTCAGCGGCCCAGTGGTGGCGTGCTTGCAGGAGTCGTTTGCCGAGGACTGGTTCTGGGCCGCGCGGGAGTTGCCGCCGCTGCTGCTGCCGGATACCTACCCGGACGACGGCGTGCTCTGCCAGTTGCTGGCCAGCGGCCCGGCGGACCCTTATGAAACCTGCTCGCTGTTTTTCGTCGAGGCCATTCATGCGGCCACCGAGCGGGTATGGATCACCAGCCCGTATTTCATTCCCGATGAGGCGGTGTTTGCGGCTTTGAGGTTGGCGGTATTGCGCGGTGTCGACGTGCGCCTGCTGCTGCCGTCACGGCCGGATCACCGCATCGTCTACGCCGCTTCCAGCCTGTATGCGATCGAAGCCGTGCGCGCCGGGGTGCGGGTATTCCGCTATACGCCAGGATTCCTGCATCAGAAAGTGGTGTTGGTCGACCGTGAAATCAGCGCCATCGGCAGTGCGAACCTGGATAACCGCTCGTTCCGGCTGAATTTCGAAGTGATGTTGCTGACGGTAGATGACACCTTCGCCAGCCAGGTGGAGCACATGCTGCTGGAAGACTTCGCCCTGGCCCATGAAATCAGCCAGGAAGAAAACCGCCAGACCCACCGCCTGCAACAATTGGGCATGCGGATCGCGCGGCTGATTTCTCCAATCTTGTAAGGCTTGCACCGAACCCAATGTGGGAGCGGGCTTGCTCGCGAAAGCGGAGTGTCAGTCACTGAATGTGTTTCTGATACAACGCCTTCGCGAGCAAGCCCGCTCCCACACAAGCCCGCTCCCACATTCAGATCACCGGTAACATTGCTTACTGGTACAGGTCATCCCGCGTCCACGGCAGCTCATGGCTACCATCGGCATGGGGTTTCACCGCCAGAATCTGATGCAGGTTGATCCAGCCCCGGGCAAACGCATACGCACAGCCGGCCAGGTACAGGCGCCAAATGCGCAAGGCTTGCTCCGGCACCATCTTGCCCGCCGCTTCCAGGTTGTCTTCGAGGCGCTCGCTCCAGTGATCCAGCGTGCGCGCGTAATGCAGGCGCAGGCTTTCGACGTCGACGACTTCCAGGCCCACGTCGCTGATCTCGGCGGTCATCATCGACAGATGCGGCAACTCGCCGTTGGGGAACACATAACGCTCGATAAAATCCCCGGCGCCACGGCCCACGGGCCGGCCATCAATATGCTTGGCGGTAATCCCGTGGTTCATCACCAGGCCGCCCTCACGCACCGCGCCGTAGAGAATCTTGCAGTACTCCGCCAGGTTGGCGTGGCCAACGTGTTCAAACATCCCCACGCTCACCACCTTGTCGAACCGGCCATCCTGAGGCAAGTCGCGGTAGTCGAGCAGCGTCAGCTCTACCTGGTCTTCCAGGCCTTCGGCCTTCACCCGCTCCTGGGCCAGCGCCAGCTGTTCCTTGCTCAGGGTGATACCGAACACCTTGACCCCGAATTCCCGCGCGGCATACCGCGCTAGCCCACCCCAACCGCAGCCCACGTCGAGCAAGTACTCCCCCGGCTGCAGCCGCAATTTGCGGCACAGGTGGCGGAATTTGTCTTGTTGGGCTTGATCAAGGGATTCGCTGCCGGTTTCGAAATACCCGCAGGAATAGGCCATGTCGCGGTCCAGCCACAGCTGGTAGAACTCGTTGGACAGGTCGTAATGGTAGGAAATAGCCGCTGCGTCGGTGGCCTTGTCGTGGATCGAGCGCACCGGACGACTCCCCTCGTCGTCATCAACCAGGGCATGACTCAACTCGTCAACGACCCTGATCACTTCGGAAATGGAGCCTTCCAGCTCCAGTTTGCCCTCGACGAAAGCTTCGCCCAGTGAGTCGAGCGTCGGATGGCTGAGCTTTGAAACCATCATGGGGTCCTTGACCACAATGGTGACGCTGGGATCCGGGCCCAGGTTGAATTCATGGCCGTCCCAGAGTCGAAGACGCAGCGGTAGCTTGAGATTCTGTAAGGCCGGTGGAAGTTGCGCGAGCATGAGTAGTCCCCCCTTGTTTCAGACGTCTGAAATGAGGGTAGACCATCCACGGAAAAATTAGCAGGCTATCGAAACAATAGCGCTTTTCTATGGTGCCCGCCGCTGGAGCAAACCCTCCTGGACCCACTGTTTCAGCCAGGTAACCGCTTGCAATGGCGCGCCCTCCTGGTAAGTGACTGCCAACTCGGCACACAGTTCGGAAAAACTCCAACCGTTGGTGACCATGCCTGTCAGCGCGCTGGCTTGCGCCGGTTCCAGGCTGCGGTATTGGCAGACATTCTGGTAGCGCCATACCAGGCACACCTGCGCCAATGGCAGGGCCTCGCTGCCGGGAAAGTCCCCCTCGCCCTTGCTCGCACGCCAGATGCCCAGGCTGTTGAAATCACACAGCACCTGCTGCACCGAGGGCACCAACTGCACCTGCAGCCCTGGCCAGTCTTCGGGCGGCAGCGTTGCCATGTCTTGCAGGGTCAACGGCTCGCCCTGCGGTGCATCAAAGGCCAGGGTGAATGCCCATTCGAGCCGCGCCAGCTCGGCAGGCGCCAAACCTTGCTCGCCATAATGCTCAACGATAAACCCGGGGAACCGCTCGCCAAACCAGCGCAGGCTGTAATGGGCCGAGGGATAACGGCGGGTATAGGCCGAACCCAATGCTGCAAACTCCTCGTCCCCCAGCCAATACCAGACGGCGCTGAAGTCATCGCGCAGCACTTCCTGCAATCGGGCGTGATAAGCGTTGTGGTAAATCGCCAGGCCCGTCTCGACATCCAGGGTCGGGCCGCCGATCAAGGTGGCGCTGAAGCTGTTGCTGGCAGTGGAAGACTCGGCCAGCAAATGCCGCTCAAAGGCCAATTGCCAATCGATCAGGCGCATAACGCTCTCCTGTCCAGCGCGCTCGCGCCCAGTTCGCGGGCCTTGTTCAACTCGTCGAGCAGCTCCTGGAAAGGCGGGAAATGGTCATCGCGTTCGAGCAAGGTCGAGACTGGCCCGAGGTGCTCCAGGGTCCGCTGGTACAGCGCCCACACCGGATCGCATACCGGATGGTCATGGGTGTCGATCACGTAGTCGCCGTAATCCATATGCCCGGCCAGGTGCAGTTGGCGGATGCTTTCGGGCGGCAGGTTGCGGATAAATTCCCAGGCGTCGAACCCGTGATTGCGCGAGCTGACGTAGACGTTATTCACGTCCAGCAGCAACTGGCAGCCGGTGAGATGGGTCAGGGCGTTGAGAAATTCCCATTCGGTAAACTCATCCGCCTTGGAGCGCACGTAGCTGGAGACGTTTTCCAGCACGAAAGGACGCTGCAACACATCCTGCACCTGCCGTACGCGAGCGGCGACGTGGTACAGGCTTTCTTCGGTGTAGGGCAGCGGCAGCAAGTCATGCAACTGGTGCGCGTTGCCACGGCTCCAGCACAGGTGATCGGAAATCCACGCCGGCCGGATGCGCTCGGAGAGCTGCTTGAGTTGTTTCAGGTAATCGGTATCGAGGGCATGGGGCCCGCCGATAGACAGGGACACGCCATGCATCACCAGGGGATAACGCTCGGCTATCGCATCCAGGTAGTACAAGGCCTTGCCGCCCTGCACCAGATAATTCTCGGAGATCACTTCGAACCAATCCACAGCCGGCGATTGTTCAAGGATCTGCTGGTAGTACTCGCTGCGTAAACCCAGGCCGTAACCCAGACTCGGAAGGGAAGCGGACATAAAAACACTCCTGGGGAAAGTGTCCGCAGCGGAGGGGGTGCCCGCTGCGGTTGCACTCGGTTGTCGGTTATTCGCCGACTTTGCCGCCTTTCTGATCGCACATCGCCTTGCTCATCGACAGGAAGCCCTGGCCTTTGCAAGAACCCATGCCTTTGCAGGCGTGGTCTTTGGTTTTGCAGTCGTTCTGGCCTTTGCAGGCGTTGACGCCATAGCAATGGACCTGGGCGTCTGCTGCCTGTACCTGGGTGGCAACACCGGCAAACATGCCAGCAGCGGCGATAGCGAGGGCGGCACCAGCAGCAGCGGATTTGATGTTCATTGTGTATTCCTCATGATCGGTAGTGGAGCCGGTCTGAACGGATTGTTCAGTCTCGACATAGCACTAGAGTGAGGTACCCCCATGGCGTTACAGCACGACTGAAAAATTTATTCCTCGAGTTTCAATAACGGCTCCTGGAACCGCAACAAGCGCCCCGCATTCCCCAGCACCAGCAGCGTACTGAGGTTGTGCAGCACCGCCGCAATCATCGCGCCCGCCGCGCCCAGCCAGCCAAATGCGGCGAACACCACGATCGCCAGCGTCCAGCCCAGACCGATGATCACGTTGACCTGCAACGTGTGCCGGCACTGGCGACTCAAGCGCACACAGGTGCCCAGGCGCCGCAGGTCGCTGCCGATCAGCACCACGTCCGCCGATGCCAGCGCGATATCCGCCCCGCCCGCGCCCATCGCCACGCCGACCACGCCGGCCTTGAGCGCCAGGGAATCGTTGATCCCGTCGCCCACCACCATCGGCCGGAAACCGCTGCCGATTTCCCCCAGCACGCGATTGAGTTTGTCCTCCGGCAAAGCCTGGGCTTCGACGTCGCTGATGCCCACTTCCAACGCCAAGCTGTCGGCCACGCTCTGGCGGTCGCCGGTCAGCAGCAGTTGGCGCCCCAGGCCCAATTCACGCAGCTCTTTCATCGCCTGGCGCGCTTCAGGTTTCACGCTGTCCGCCAGCAGCAACCAAGCGAGGAACTGCCCGTTCAACGCGAGCCCGGCAATCGGGCCATCGTGATTGGGGACCGCCGTGGCCGTGATGCCCAGTTGCTCAAACAATTCCGGCCGGCCGAGGGCGGCTTCGCCCTGCCCGGTCTGCGCGACGACACCGAGGCCCTGGCGCTCGCGAATATCCGACAACACCAGCATCTGCTCTTGAGTCGCCAGCCCCGCCAATGCCCGGCTGACCGGGTGGCTGCTGGCCGAACCGAGGCTGGCCGCCAGGTTGAGCAGCACTTGCCGATCCGGCTCGCGGGTGTCGATGGACTGCAAACGCAGGGTGCCAAACGTCAGGGTGCCGGTCTTGTCGACCACCAGCGACGTCAGGTCCGCCAGCTCTTCGAGAAACGCAGAGCTGCGAATCAGAATGCCGTGACGCGCCGCCACCGCAATGCCCGCAATCGCCGTGGCCGGAGCCGACAACACCAAAGCACACGGGCACGCCGCCACCAGCACCGCGAGCATCGCCTGGGCGTCATTGGTGACAAACCAGGTGACCGCCGCCAGCAACAGCACCAGCACCATGTAGCTGCCGGCGTAGCGCTCCAGCAATCGGGTGATCGGCGGCTTCGAACGTTCGGCGCTCTGCATCAGGGCGATGACTTTGCCCAGCGTCGACTCATTGCCAGTGCGGGTCACTTCCAGGCGCAGCAAACCGTCGAGGTTGATCGCGCCACCAAACACCTGCACGCCGACACTCGCTTCCAGCGGCACCGATTCACCGGTAATCGGCGCGGTGTCGAGGCTGGCCTGGCCCGACAGCACCACGCCGTCAGCGGGCACGCGGTCACCGGCGCGCACTTCGACGATATCGCCGGTCTTCAGGATGCCGTTGTCCACTTCCAGGATCGTCCCGTCCGCCTGCACCAACCGTGCGTGGCTACGGGTCAGCTTGCCCAGGGCATGAATCGCTTCCTGGGAGCCGATGACGCTGCGCTCTTCCAGCACATGGCCGAAGATCATGATGATCGGCAGCAGCGCGGCGGTCAGCAGGTCACCGGTAGCCCAGGCGCCAAGCATGGCCAGGGCGATCAGTTGGTCGGTGATGCCATGCAAACTTGGATACCGCAGGCTGTACCAGGCCGAGCGCATCACGGGCACGGCCACCAGCAATGAGGCGACGCCCAACAGCAGTTGGCTCACGCCGGTCTGGTCCGGCGCCAGCCAGCGCCATACCAGGCCCAGGCTGAGGAGGCCCAGGGCGAGCATCGCCAGGGTCAGTTGCCGGGCGGCGCTGCGTTGTTCGGCCGATGAGAGCATCGGGGCGGCGTGGGCGGTCATTGTTCGGCTCCCTGAATGATCAGCCGGGAATCGTCTTTAGGGTCAACCGTGGTCACGGAGCCGGCCTGCCCGAGAATCTTCGGCAGGCGTTCGCGGTACAGGCGCAGCAACAGGCCGGGGTCTTGGACCTGGGCCAGGCTGGCGACGGTAGCGGTTTGCGCCTGGGCGTTGGACAGCCGTTCGCTGGCCTGGGCGTGAGCCACTTGCACGGCGCGGTCGGCGTCCTGGTTGGCGGTCTGGGTAAGTTTTTCGGCGTCGGTGCGCGCATTGGCCACCGCCTTGTCGGCTTGCTGGCTGGCGGTCAGCACTGCGTTGAAGGCATTGACCGCCGGGCCCGGCAAGCTCGATTGCACGTCGACCCGGGTGACTTCGATACCCAGGCCAAGGCCGGTGGACGCCAGGTCAGCGAGGCGTTGATTGATGCCGCGCACCAGGTCGCCACGCAGCCGTTCGCGGCGTTCGGCGGCCTGGTTGTCGGCGCCGATCAACTCGGGGCGCGCCACCAGAATCGTGTCCAGATCCCGCGCCGCAGTCAGCACCACAGCGCTGCGAGTGACCAGTCGATCCAGCGCCGGCAGCACGTGATCGCCCTGCAACACAAACGCATAGGGTTCGGTGACCTTGTAGAAGACCCGCACATCCAGCTGCACCACGCCGGCATCGCCGGTCAGCAGGTAGCCGGAGCCGGCCAGGGCATCGCTCAGCGGCGTGGCAAAACTCGCCACGCGATCGGCTTGGGTGGCCGCATCGGAACGCAGCAGGTTTTCCACCCGGCGCTCGATCACCCGGTCCGCGGCGGGCAACAGCACCACTTGCTCGAACGGACGCGGCCAGGCCAGCAGCAGCCCGGCATTCTGGATCCGGTCCAGCGCACCGAAGTGCAACACCACGGCGCGGTTCTGCGGGTCGATCTGGCGCACGTTGGAAAACGCCCACGCCAGCGCGGCCAATACCGTCACCGCATACAGCGCCAGGAACGTCAGCCGTCCAGCCTGGATCCACGGGCTGTCGAGGCTTTCCCGCTCACTCATGGCTGGACATCCTTCGGCCCATCCACCAGCGCGCGGAAAGGCGCGGCGTCGGTGCGCAGGATGATCTTGGTGCCCGGCGTGACCACTGTGCCAAGGGTGTCGAGGGAACGCAGCAGGTTGTACAGCTGCGGATTGCCGGCGTAGGCACGGCCATAAATCTGCGCGGCTTCGACCCGGGATTGCGCTTCGATGTCGGCGGCTTTCACCGTGGCGTCGGCCTGGACGATCCGCGCATCACGCTCGGCGGCCGAACGAATCTGCGCCGCTTCACGCTTGCCCACGGCGGTGCGTTCCGTGGCGATGGTCTCGCGCTCGGCGCGCATGCGGTCGACGGTGGCGGCGAGGGTCACCGAGGGCAAGGTCAGCCGTTCGACACCCACCTGCACCACACGCACGCCATAGGTGGTGAGCAATTGTTGATCAATCTGCTGGCGCAACTGCGCTTCAAAATCGGCAATGCGCACCTGGCTGGCATCGGTGTTCACCAGGTTGGCCAGGTCGAAACTGGCGGCGGTGGTTTCCAGCGCCGAGCCGACAAAGGTGCGAATCTGCCGCGCCGCTTCATCCGGCTGGTTCTGCACCGCACGCATAAAGCGCTGCACGTTGTCGGGGTCGCCCTGCACCTGCCAGGCCACGTAGGCCTGCACGATGATCCGCAGGCCATCGCGGGTGCCCACATCCTGCAAACCGCTGGAGGTGGTGCGCAGGCGCAGGTCCACCGGAATCGCCGCCTCGAACGGCGCCGGCCAGCGCCATCCCAGGCCCGGCTCCAGCAATACCCGCGACGGGTTGCCGAAGCGGGTAATCACCGTGGCTTCACCGGAACGCACCTGCACCAGGCTCGCCGCGGCGACCGCGAACAGCACGAGCAATACCGCCCAGCCCATACGCCGCCAGGGGAACGGGCCGGCTTCGTGTTCATCGCCATGATGGTGATGAGGGTGGCCGTGGTGGTGACCATGGCCTGCGTGATCGTGAGAATGAGCGCTCAACAGATGAACTCCTTATTGAACGGCTTTACGCGGCACCGCAGGGTCGGCCGGTAAGGTAAAGGAACGCAGATCGATGGTCGGTGCGCCACTGGCGCCCAGGCGATGATCAAGAATGAGTAACTTGGCGTGGGCCAGGCCCTGGCTCAGTTGGCTCAGGTACTGCTCCAGCACGAACGCCTGGCCGGCTTGTTGATAGGCCTTTTGTTCGGCGCTGAAGCGCAGGTCCGCCGCTTGGGCGCCGGCGCTGACCTCATGGGCCGTGGCCTGGGCCTGGTCGCGGGCGGTACTGGCTTGCAGCAACGCTTGGTTGGTCTGCTCACTGGCAGCGCCGCGCTCCCGGGAAATCAGTGCCTGGGCGCCGATCTGCGCAGCTTGCACCGCGTGGTAGGCATTCGCCGCACCGGAGGGCGGGTGAATGGCTTCCACCACGGTGGCGAGAATTTCCACGCCGCTGTCGAGTTTCTTCAGGTCCGCTTGCACCGCCTGGCCAATTTCATCGGCGAGGCTGTTGCGTTCCTCACCCAGCAATTCATCAAGGGTTCGCGAGGCAAACTCGTGGACGAGGATGCGGCTGGCGGTGCTGCGGATCAGCGTGGGCACATCGGCGCTGTTATAGGTGGCGGCGAGTGCGGCCTGGTCGGTCAAGCCGATGCGGTACACAAAGCGCACGTCCATATTGACGATCTGGAAGCTCTGCTTGTCGCCGCTGCTGCTGGCGATCACCTGGGATTTGTCATTCACATGGCTGGCGTCCCACAGGCGATTGGCGATCAGCGGCGCCGGGCCCTCGGCCGGAGCGACGTCGGTGTTTGCCGCTTCGCCAACGCTGGTGGCCAGCTCATGGACCACGCCGTTCTCCACGTTCAGCACGCGGCCCAGCGGCCACGGCAAACCGGCATGCAGGCCAGGCCCGAAGACCTCCACCGGCTTGCCAAAGCGTTCATAAATCCCACGGCTTTGCAGGGCGACTTCATGCACGCCGGTCAGCAACCAGCCTACGGCCAGCACCACCACCAGCACTGGCAGGAATGCCCGGCGCATGTAGGTGAAGGCCCAGATCTGCCGCAGGTCGATGCCGAAACGGTTGTGCAGTTCGTGCTGCAAGGCGAGCAACGGTTGCGGCGGCCAGCGCAGCATCCCGGCGATAAAACTTTGCGCCATCAGGCGCGGTTCAAGCCGCCCCTGGCGCGGGCTGAACAGCGACAGCAGGCCTCTTAGTAGAAACTCCAGCGCCACCAGGGCCGGCAACAGGCCGATCAACACGGCCAGGCGCAGAGGCCACACGGACTCTTCACCGGCAAACAGCAGACAAATCGCACTGATCACCAGGCAGATAATCGCCACCCGGCTCAGTTGCGCCAGTTGCACCGCTTCCGGCCATTGGGCGGTGCTTTCCTGGGCCATGCGCCGTTCAAACACCAGCAAGCCGAACGCCAGTGCCAAGGCAATGGCGGCGCCCACACTGGCAGCCTGGCCCAGCGCCGCGGCGGGCAAGGTCAAGCTCCAGAATTCCAGAACGCTGAAGAATGCCAGCAACGACCAGCCGCACAGCCAGAACACCGGTGCGCCAATCTGCACCAGCAAGCCGTTACCGACGCGACCGAACTGCCGGTTTAGCCAGCCAGGTTCTTCTTGTGGCAGCGGCGGTTCGATCAGCCGTGCAGCCGGCTCCTCCAGCGCCATGGCTCGCCAATCCGCGACCCACCACGCCGATTGCAAGCCAGCCACCAGCACCAGCAACGCCGAGGCGCAGTTGATCAGCACCACCGGCCAGATCGACAGCGGGGCGAACAGCGCCACAAACAGCGCCAGCATCCAGCCGCCGACCGCCAGCACCGTCAGGCCAATGCCGGCCTGCCTTAACCGGCGGGCATGAAACAACCCCTGCTGAAAACGCGGCAGCCCTTCGATGGCCACGTCATCAGCGTCTAGATCCACTCGCATCCCCAAACGCCCACCCAGAAACAATTAGTTACTCTATAACCCGAAGCGTGAAATTTTTGTTTGGTTTCACACAGATAGTGACGAAAGCCCCAGAAACACGAGCCATCACTGGTTTCAGCGGTGATAAATCGGCACACTCCCCAGAGTTTTTCGCGGGCTTACGGACAAGGAAGCGTCACTCCCCATGATTTCGATCTATCAGCTTAAACCGCGTTTTCAGAACCTGCTGCGCCCGCTGGTGCAGCGCCTCTACGACAACGGCACCACCGCCAACCAGATCACCGTGCTGGCCGGGGTGGTTTCCCTGCTGGTGGGATTGCTGATTGCCGGCTTCGCACAACATGTGTGGCTGTTTGCGCTGATCCCGCTGTGGATGATCCTGCGCATGGCCCTCAATGCCATCGACGGCATGCTCGCCCGGGAATTCGGCCAGCAATCGCGACTCGGCGCCTACCTCAATGAACTGTGCGACGTGATCGCCGACAGCGCACTGATCCTGCCGTTTGCGCTGATCCCCGAGGTCAGCCTGGCGCCGGTGTTGCTGGTGACGCTGCTGGCGGTGTTCAGCGAATACGCCGGCGTGCTCGGGCCGATGGTCGGGGCCTCGCGGCGCTACGACGGCCCGATGGGCAA
Source organism: Pseudomonas sp. SDO5522_S412 (assembly GCF_054071215.1). Lineage (NCBI taxonomy): Bacteria > Pseudomonadati > Pseudomonadota > Gammaproteobacteria > Pseudomonadales > Pseudomonadaceae > Pseudomonas > Pseudomonas sp. SDO5522_S412. The sequence goes on from NZ_JBSVWQ010000119.1 coordinate 12,113, forward strand.
GAGCGATCGGGCATTTGTGCTCGGGGTGCTGGCCACCGGCGTAGCGCTGGGTTGGCTGGGTGCCGGTTGGGTCGAAGCGGTGATGTGGCTGGTCGCGGCGTTGCTGGCCTACACCCTGGTCAACCGCGTGCGCCAAGGCTTGAAAGAAGAAACGAACACCTCCCCTTCTGCATAAGGATTTTGCGATGCGTGAACAGCAAGAGCACACCTTCAGCACCCATGACGGGGTGGAGCTTTTCTACCGTCATTGGCCCGCCACCGCACCCGCGGGCTTTGCGCCGCGCAAGGCGATCTTGCTGTTCCATCGCGGCCACGAGCATTCCGGTCGTATCGCCCACCTGGTGGACGAGCTGAACCTGCCGGAGTTCGACTTCTTCGCCTGGGACGCCCGTGGCCACGGCCAATCCCCCGGCGCGCGCGGCGACAGCCCGAGCTTCGCCACCAGTGCGCGGGACGTGCAGACTTTCGTTGACCATATCGGCAGCGCCTACAACATCGAGGAAGAACACCTCGCAGTGATCGCCCAAAGCGTCGGCGCGGTGATCGCGGCCACCTGGGTGCACGACTACGCGCCGAAGATTCGCTCGCTGGTACTCGCCTCCCCCGCATTCAAGGTCAAACTCTACGTGCCCTTCGCCCGGCCGGGCCTGGCGTTGATGCGCAAGTTTCGCGGCAACTTTTTCGTCAACAGCTACGTCAAGGCCAAGTTCCTGAGCCATGACCCGGAGCGCGTGGCGTCCTACGACAGTGATCCGCTGATCACCAAAGCCATTTCCGTGAATGTGCTGCTGGGCCTGTACGAAGCGGCCGACAGGGTTGTAGCCGATGCCCAGGCAATTCAGGTACCGACCCAACTGCTGATCTCCGGCTCGGACTTTGTGGTGCACCGCAAACCCCAGCAGCAGTTTTTCGACCGCCTCGGCAGCTTGAAGAAAGAGCTGCACATACTCCCCGGCTTCTTCCACGACACCCTCGGTGAACGTGACCGCGCCGTGGCCTTGAGCAGCGCCCGGCGCTTTATCCTGCAGAATTTCGAACACCCGCTGGACCGCGCCAACTTGCTGGACGCCGACAAGATCGGCCTGACCTGCGCCGAATCCGAATCCCTCGCCGCGCCGTTGCCACGCAACTCCCTGCGCGACCTGTACTGGCGCATGACCCGCGCCAGCATGGGCCTGGGCAGCAAACTGTCGGATGGCGTGAAGCTCGGTTTCGACACCGGCTTCGACTCCGGCAGCACCCTGGACTACGTGTACCGCAACAAACCCACCGGCAAAGGCGGGCTGGGGCGGATGATCGACACCAATTACCTGAACTCCATCGGCTGGCGCGGTATTCGTCAGCGCAAGTTGAACGTGGAAGAGCTGCTGCGCCTGGCGATGGCCAAGCTGCGGGACGAGCAGCGGGAAGTGCGCATCGTCGACATCGCCGCCGGGCATGGTCGGTACATTCTGGAAGCCTTGCAGGGCGTTTCGCCGTTGCCGGAATCGATCCTGCTGCGGGACTACAGCGACATCAACGTGCGCGACGGTGGCGCGCTGATTCGTGAAAAAGGGCTGGGGGATATCGCCCAGTTCGTCAAAGGCGATGCGTTTGACCGGGCGGACCTTGCGGCGCTGGAACCCAAGCCGACGCTGGCGGTGGTGTCCGGGCTATATGAACTGTTCGCGGATAACGCGATGGTCGGTGGCTCGCTCGCCGGCTTGGCCGAAGCCGTGGAGCCCGGTGGTTATCTGGTGTACACCGGCCAACCGTGGCACCCGCAACTGGAACTGATCGCCCGCGCCCTCACCAGCCACCGCCAGGGCCAGGCCTGGGTAATGCGCCGGCGCAGCCAGGCGGAAATGGATCAACTGGTGGAAGCCGCCGGTTTCCGCAAGATCACCCAACGCGCGGATGAGTGGGGGATTTTCAGCGTGTCCCTGGCACAGCGAGTCTGACCCATGCGTGAACCGGGCCTGTTGAAACCGGCGGTGCTGTGGCTGCTGCTGTTGGCGCCGCTGTTTTTCAGCACCTACGGCTTTGCCACGTGGGTCACCAGCCAGCGCAGCGACGTGGGCACGATGGTGTTCGGCTGGGAAACCCATATCCCGTTCTGGGCCTGGACCATCGTGCCCTACTGGTCGATCGACCTGCTCTACGGTTTCTCCCTGCTACTGCCAAGCACCCGCCATGAACTGAAACAACATGCCTTGCGCCTGCTGACGGCCCAAGTGATTGCCGTCACCTGCTTCCTGATCTGGCCCTTGCGTTTCACCTTCGAAAGACCGGAGCTGGACGGCGTGTTTGGCTGGCTGTTTGCGGTACTCGCCGGGTTCGACAAGCCGTTCAACCAGGCGCCGTCATTGCACATCGCGCTGCTGGTGGTGCTGTGGATAATGTATCAGCGGCATAGCCAGGGCCTGTGGCGCTGGCTGGTGCAGGGCTGGTTCGCGTTGATCGGCCTTTCGGTGCTGACCACCTATCAACATCACTTTATTGACTTACCCACAGGCGCCCTCGCCGGCTGGCTGTGCGTGTGGCTGTGGCCGCTGGAACATCCGAGCCCGCTGCTGAATGCCCAGCTGACCAGGGACCGCCAGCGTTGGCGCCTGGGGCTGCGCTATGGCTTCGGGTCGCTGGTGTGTTTGATCCTGGCGCTTTCCCTTGGCGGCGGCTGGTTGTGGCTGCTTTGGCCGGCGGTATCCCTTGGCTTGATGAAGGCGAATTACCTGGTACTGGGCGTTTCGGGATTTCAGAAACGCGCCGACGGACGACTCACTCCGGCGGCGCGCTGGTTGTTGGCGCCTTATCTGGTGGCCGCCTGGATCAATTCCCGCCTGTGGACACGCAGACATCCACAGCCCGATCAGGTTGTGGATAACGTTTGGCTGGGGCGAATTCCCACCAGCGGTGAGCTGGGATCATTCAAGGCGGTGGTCGATCTGTGCGCCGAATTGCCGATTAATCCACAGGGTCGCGCCTACTACAGCCTGCCAGTGCTCGACCTGACGGCGCCCACTGCAGCGCAATGCGTGGAAGCCGCCCAAGCGATAGAGCGGCTACGCTCAACCGGACCCTTGCTGGTGTGCTGCGCCCTCGGTTACTCACGCAGCGCCACCGCCGTGGCTGCATGGCTGCTGCATACCGGGCGCGCAGGCAATGTCGACGAGGCGGTGGCTATTATTCGTACAGCACGCCCACGTGTGGTCCTGCATTCCGCGCACCGTGAAGCCCTAGAGGGTTTAGCCCATGCCCGCTGATATGGAATTACAGGTCGTCGCCAGCCTGCTGCGGCGGGGCCGTTCCCTGGATCAGTTATCCACAGGCCTGACCTTGCTCGGCGTACTGTTCGGCCTCGCTCAACTGCTGATGGCCAGCATCACGCCGGTCTGCCTGATCCTCAGCCTGTGGATGATTGTGCTCGGGCTGCTGGAAAAATATTGGGCGTTGCGGGTGGCCTTCGACGCCGACCTGTTCGCCCTGCTCGCCCGCGACACCGACCGCACGCCCGACTTCGACCAGGCCATGCAAACCCTTGGCCTGCAATCCGCCAAACGCGCAGGCCGCCCCTGGACCGAGCGCCGTCGCGGCGCCCTGAAACTGTTGCGCAAGCAAGCCTACCTGCTGGCGGCGCAAGTGCTGCTGACCGTGGCCGTCATCCTGGCCAGCCCCTGGCTGCCCTTCGCCGGATAAGGAATCCTCATGTTCGAACCCGTGGTCGCCACCCTGATTACCTCCATGGCCCGCACCGTCACCGGCGCCCGCAGCCTGTGGCTTGGCTGCGCGCCGGTGCCGGTGCAACGCATCTACTACGCCAACCACAGCAGCCACGGCGATTTCGTGCTGCTGTGGGCCTCGTTGCCGCAGAACCTGCGTAAATTCACCCGCCCGGTGGCCGGCAGCGACTACTGGAACACCAGCGCCCTGCGCCGCTACATCATCAACCGGGTGTTCAACGGCGTGCTGATCGACCGCGAGCGCAAGGACCCTGTGGATAACCCTCTGGCGCCGATGCTTCAGGCCCTGGAAAACGGCGACTCGCTGATCATCTTTCCCGAGGGCACGCGCAACCTGGAAGACGGCCTGTTGCCGTTCAAAAGCGGGCTGTATCACCTGGCCAAGAGTTATCCACAAGCCGAATTGATCCCGGTGTGGATCGCCAACCTCAACCGGGTCATGCCCAAGGGCCGTGTGCTGCCGCTGCCCTTGCTGTGCACCACCAGCTTCGGCGCACCGCTGCAACTGGAGGACGGCGAAGACAAGGCGCTGTTCCTCGCCCGCACCCGCGACGCCTTGCTCGCCCTTGCCCCGGAGCATTCCTGAGATGGATAGCCAAACCCTGATGTTGTTCGGCGGGATCGGCGCGATCCTCGTGCTCGCCTCGCTGATCGGCCTGATCCTCAAACTGCGCACCCGTGGCACACCCAACGCGGTGATCGACAACCTCAACGCCCGCATCAATGCGTGGTGGGTGATGGTGGTGGTGATCGGCGTGGCGTTCTGGCTCGGCACCGGCGCGGTGATCCTGCTGTTTTACGCCGTGTCGTTCTATGCCCTGCGGGAATTCCTCACACTCACGCCGACCCGGCGAAGCGATTACCCGGCGCTGGTGGCGGCCTTCTACCTGGCGCTGCCGCTGCAATACCTGCTGATCTACTTCGACTGGTACGGGCTGTTCTCGATCTTCATCCCGGTGTACGTGTTCCTGCTGCTGCCGATCCTCGCGTCACTGGGCGGCGACAGCACGCACTTCCTGGAACGGGCGTCGAAAGTGCAATGGGGGCTGATGATCGCGGTGTTCTGTGTGTCCTTCGTGCCGGCGCTGCTGACCCTGGATATCGTCGGCTACGAAGGCCGCAACCTGCTGCTGATTGCCTACCTGGTGATCGTGGTGCAACTGTCGGACGTGTTGCAGTACGTGTGCGGGAAGCTGTTCGGCAAACACAAGATCGCGCCCAACCTGTCGCCATCGAAAACCGTGGAAGGGTTTGTCGGCGGGATCCTGCTGTCATCCCTGATCGGCGCGGCGCTGTGGTGGACCACGCCGTTCAATCCCTGGCAGTCGTTCCTGATTGCGCTGTTGATCAACCTGCTGGGGTTTGCGGGCGGGATTGTGATGTCGGCGATCAAGCGCGACCGGGGCGTGAAGGATTGGGGGCACATGATCGAGGGCCACGGCGGGATGCTGGATCGGCTGGATTCAGTGTGTTTTGCCGCGCCGATCTTCTTTCATCTCGTGCGCTACTGGTGGACCTGACGACCACCTTCCTCCCCAAATCCACACAACCCCAGTGGCGAGGGAGCTTGCTCCCGCTGGAGTGCGCAGCGCTCCCAGGATTTTGGGGCTGCTACGCAACCC
>NZ_JBSVWQ010000120.1:0-17288 GCF_054071215.1 Pseudomonas sp. SDO5522_S412
AACGAAAATATCGACTGATCCACCGCATTCGCGAGCAAGCCCGCTCCCACATTTTGACCTTCATTAGCCCCGAATTCCCGCTTGGCCCTGTTCCCGCTGGTCCATCCCGTCCCGCCCTGCTATGATTCGCGCGCCCTTTTTACGGGTATTCCTGACTAAAGTACTAGGTCTTATAGTTGACTTAAATACTCGGGAATCGCATACTTGCTCCCATTCTGAAACACCTTGGTACTTGTCCATGAGACTGACTACAAAAGGCCGATACGCGGTGACCGCCATGCTTGACCTGGCCTTGCACGCGCAAAATGGGCCGGTGTCCCTGGCCGATATCTCCGAGCGCCAAGGCATTTCCCTGTCCTACCTCGAGCAGTTGTTCGCCAAGTTGCGCCGCAGCAATCTGGTTTCCAGCGTTCGTGGTCCAGGCGGCGGCTATCAACTGTCCCGCGACATGCAGGGCATCCAGGTCGCCCAGGTGATCGACGCGGTGAACGAATCCGTCGATGCCACCAAATGCCAGGGCCTGGGTGATTGCCACGCAGGCGATACCTGCCTTACGCACCACTTGTGGTGTGACCTGAGCCTGCAGATCCATGAGTTTTTGAGTGGTATCAGCTTGGCTGATCTTGTGACTCGCCGTGAGGTGCAAGAAGTAGCCCAGCGTCAGGACCAGCGCCGTTGCAACACCAAGGCGCCGCGTCTGGACAAGATTGAAGCGTCCGCCGTCGAGTGACAGCCGAAGAGCTAACGGCACGCCAGCCAGCCTGATTTAGGAGAAAGTCCATGAAATTGCCGATTTACCTTGATTACTCAGCGACCACCCCGGTTGATCCGCGTGTCGCGCAAAAGATGAGCGAATGCCTGCTGGTTGACGGAAACTTCGGTAACCCGGCGTCCCGTTCCCACGTTTTCGGCTGGAAAGCTGAAGAGGCAGTGGAAAACGCTCGTCGCCAGGTCGCTGACCTGGTGAATGCCGACCCGCGTGAAATCGTCTGGACCTCCGGTGCCACCGAGTCCGATAACCTGGCAATCAAGGGTGCGGCGCATTTCTACGCGACCAAAGGCAAACACCTGATCACCACCAAGATTGAGCACAAGGCTGTCCTCGACACCATGCGCCAACTGGAACGTGAAGGTTTCGAGATCACCTACCTCGAGCCAACCACCGACGGTATCGTGACCCCTGCGATGATCGAAGCTGCGATGCGTGAAGACACCATCCTGGTTTCCGTGATCCACGTGAACAACGAAATCGGCACCATCAACGACATCGCCGCCATCGGCGAGCTGACCCGCTCCAAGGGCGTGTTGCTGCATGTCGACGCTGCTCAGTCCACCGGCAAGGTCGATATCGACCTGTCGAAACTGAAAGTCGACCTGATGTCGTTCTCTGCCCACAAGACCTATGGCCCTAAAGGCATTGGTGCGCTGTACGTGAGCCGCAAGCCTCGCGTGCGTATCGAAGCCACCATGCACGGCGGCGGTCACGAGCGCGGCATGCGTTCCGGCACCCTGGCGACCCACCAGATCGTCGGCATCGGCGAAGCGTTCCGTGTGGCCAAGGAAGACATGGCTGCTGAAAACGTGCGCATCAAGGCCTTGAGCGATCGCTTCTACAAGCAGGTCGAGCACCTTGAAGAGCTGTACATCAACGGCAGCATGACTGCTCGTGTACCGCACAACCTGAATTTGAGCTTCAACTACGTCGAAGGCGAGTCGCTGATCATGGCGCTCAAGGACCTGGCGGTTTCGTCCGGTTCGGCCTGCACCTCGGCTTCCCTTGAGCCGTCCTACGTTCTGCGCGCCCTGGGCCGCAACGACGAATTGGCTCACAGCTCGATCCGCTTTACGTTCGGCCGTTTCACCACTGAAGAAGAAGTCGACTACGCCGCGCAGAAAGTCTGCGAGGCCGTCACCAAGCTGCGTACCTTGTCGCCTCTGTGGGACATGTACAAAGACGGTGTCGATATTTCCAAGATCGAGTGGGCGGCACACTAACTATAGAAGCCGCCACCCAAAAGGCTCTGTAAAGACGTGGCGGAAAACGCAGGCGTATTTACAGGGTTCCAGAGCGGCCCTGATGAGTGAGGATTCAGTACCATGGCTTACAGCGAAAAGGTCATCGACCACTACGAAAACCCGCGCAACGTCGGCAAGATGAACGCGGAAGACCCTGATGTCGGCACCGGCATGGTCGGCGCTCCGGCGTGCGGCGACGTTATGCGCCTGCAGATCAAGGTCAACGAAGCTGGCGTTATCGAAGACGCCAAGTTCAAGACATACGGTTGCGGTTCGGCCATCGCCTCCAGCTCCCTGGCGACCGAATGGATGAAAGGCAAGACCCTGGATGAGGCTGTGACTATCAGCAACACCCAGCTGGCCGAAGAACTGGCCCTGCCGCCAGTGAAAATCCACTGCTCGGTACTCGCAGAAGACGCCATCAAGGCGGCTGTTCGCGACTACAAGCAGAAGAAAGGCTTGATTTAAGCAATTTGGCGACGAGTAAGGAGTCACGATGGCTATCAGCATGACAGAAGCGGCTGCGCAGCACATTCGCCGCTCCCTGAATGGGCGCGGTAAAGGTGAGGGGATTCGTCTGGGTGTTCGCACCACGGGCTGTTCCGGCCTTGCCTACGTGCTGGAGTTTGTCGACGAGGTGGTCGAGGAAGATCAGGTGTTCGAGAGTCACGGTGAAAAAGTGATTATCGACCCGAAAAGCCTGACTTACCTGGACGGCACCGAACTCGATTTCGTCAAGGAAGGGTTGAACGAAGGCTTCAAGTTCAACAACCCCAACGTACGCGGTGAATGTGGCTGCGGCGAAAGCTTCAATATCTGAGGCTGATCGTGGGTACTCCTTGTCATTTCGCTTTGTTCGAGCTGCAGCCGAGTTTTCGACTGGACCTTGAACAGCTTGCCACGCGCTACCGTGAACTGGCGCGTGGGGTGCATCCGGACCGTTTTGCTGACGCTTCCGAGCGTGAGCAACGCTTGGCGCTGGAGCAATCAGCCAGCCTCAACGAAGCCTATCAGACGCTCAAGAACCCTCCCAAACGCGCGCGCTACCTGCTCGCCATGGGCGGTCGCGAGCTGCCGCTTGAAGTCACGGTCCAGGACCCTGATTTCCTGATGCAGCAGATGCAATGGCGCGAGGAGCTTGAAGAACTGCAGGACGAGGCTGATCTGGCCGGAGTCGCAGTGTTCAAGCGCCGTCTGAAAGTGGCCCAGGATGAACTCAACGAAAGCTTCGCAGCCTGTTGGGATGATGCAGCGCAACGTGAACAGGCCGAACGCCTGATGCGGCGCATGCAGTTCCTCGACAAGCTCACCTACGAAGTGCGCCAGTTAGAAGAGCGCCTCGACGATTAACCCAGTGCCGCCCAGGTTGCACGCCTGATATACAGATAAGTCCTGATTACCATGGCCCTACTGCAGATCGCCGAACCCGGTCAAAGTCCTCAACCGCACCAGCGTCGTCTGGCGGTCGGGATTGACTTGGGCACTACCAATTCGCTGGTCGCTGCATTGCGCAGCGGTCTTTCCGAGCCGCTGCCCGACGCGGATGGCCAGGTCATCCTGCCGTCTGCCGTGCGTTATCACGCTGACCGCACCGAAGTGGGCGAGTCGGCCAAGCTGGCGGCGTCTACCGATCCTTTGAATACCGTGCTGTCGGTCAAGCGCTTGATGGGTCGTGGTTTGTCCGACGTCAAGCAGCTGGGCGACCAGCTTCCCTACCGCTTTGTCGGCGGCGAATCACATATGCCGTTCATCGACACGATCCAGGGCCCGAAAAGCCCGGTGCAAGTGTCGGCCGATATCCTCAAGGTCTTGCGCCAGCGCGCCGAGACCACCTTGGGTGGCGAACTGGTAGGTGCGGTGATTACTGTTCCTGCATATTTCGATGACGCTCAGCGCCAGGCCACCAAGGATGCGGCGAAACTTGCCGGCCTGAACGTGCTGCGCCTGCTCAACGAGCCGACCGCAGCCGCTGTGGCTTACGGCCTGGATCAGCACGCCGAAGGTCTGGTGGCTATTTACGACCTGGGCGGCGGTACCTTTGATATTTCGATCCTGCGCCTGACCGGCGGTGTCTTCGAAGTGCTGGCTACCGGTGGCGATACCGCCCTGGGTGGCGATGACTTCGATCACGCCATTGCTGGCTGGATCATCACCAGTGCCGGCTTGTCTGCCGACCTGGACCCGGGTGCGCAACGTAATTTGCTGCAAACTGCCTGTGCCGCCAAAGAAGCGCTGACTGACGCTGCGTCGGTTGAAGTTTCCTACGGTAGCTGGTCGGCTCAACTGACCCGCGAAGCGTTCGATTCGTTGATCGAACCGATGGTCGCCCGCAGCCTGAAAGCATGCCGCCGCGCCGTGCGTGATTCCGGTGTCGAGCTGGAAGACGTGGTCGCCGTGGTCATGGTGGGTGGTTCGACCCGCGTGCCGCGTGTTCGTGAGGCGGTCGCTGAAGCCTTCGGCCGTCAGCCGCTGACTGAAATCGACCCGGATCAAGTGGTGGCTATCGGTGCCGCGATCCAGGCCGATACCCTCGCCGGTAACAAGCGTGATGGTGGCGAACTGCTTCTGCTTGACGTGATCCCGTTGTCCCTGGGGCTGGAAACCATGGGCGGCCTGATGGAGAAGGTGATTCCACGCAACACCACCATCCCCGTTGCCCGCGCCCAGGACTTCACCACGTACAAAGATGGTCAGACGGCCATGATGATTCATGTGCTGCAGGGCGAGCGTGAGCTGATCAGCGACTGCCGTTCCCTGGCGCGCTTCGAATTGCGCGGCATTCCGGCGATGGTGGCTGGTGCGGCGAAGATTCGCGTGACCTTCCAGGTCGACGCCGACGGCTTGCTCAGCGTTGCCGCTCGCGAACTGGCCTCCGGCGTTGAAGCCAGCATCCAGGTCAAGCCGTCCTACGGCCTGACCGACGGTGAAATCGCCAAGATGCTCAAGGATTCGTTCCAGTACGCCGGTGACGACAAGGTCGCCCGCGTGCTGCGTGAGCAGCAAGTCGACGCCCAGCGCCTGCTCGAAGCGGTGCAGGGCGCCCTGGAAGCTGACGGCGAACGTCTGCTGGATGCCGAAGAGCGCATGGTCATCGACCTGCAAATGCAGGAACTGGCTGAATTGATGAAAGGCACCGATGGTTACGCCATCGAGCAACAGACCAAGCGCCTGTCGCAAGTGACCGATGCCTTTGCCGCCCGTCGTATGGACCAGACGGTAAAAGCCGCCCTGGCGGGCCGCAACTTGAATGAACTTGAGGATTAACTGATGCCGCAGATCATTTTTCTGCCACACGCCGAGCATTGCCCGGACGGTATGGTTGTGGAGGCTGAGACCGGCAAGTCCATTCTCGAAGTCGCTCACGATAACCACATCGAGATCGAAAGCGCCTGCGGCGGCGTTAACGCCTGTACCACGTGCCATTGCATCATCCGCGAAGGTTTCAATAGCCTGGAAGAGGCTGATGAGCTGGAAGAGGACTATCTTGATAGGGCGTGGGGCCTTGAGCCGACGTCGCGATTGAGCTGTCAGGCAAAAGTGGGAACAGAAGACCTCACCGTCGAGATTCCGAAGTATTCGCTCAACCATGCCGCCGAAGCGCCGCATTGATTCAAGGAAATGTCATGAGCCTGAAATGGGTTGATGTACAAGAAATCGCTATACAACTTGCTGAAGCTCACCCGGATGTCGATCCTCTGTCGGTGAACTTCGTCAAGTTGCGCAACCTGGTGATGCAGCTGCCGGAATTTGACGACATCCCGGATCGGGGTGGCGAAAAGGTTCTTGAGGCGATACAAGGCCTGTGGATCGAAGAAGCAGACTGAATCGCCTTTTTACGCAGTTAGGCAATACCCAAGAACCCGCGTATAATTCGCGGGTTTAATTTTTCGCAAATTACCGTTTCTGGAGTTACACCATGGCTGTTCAACGTACTTTCTCCATCATCAAGCCTGACGCTGTTGCAAAAAACGTCATCGGCGAGATCACCACTCGTTTCGAAAAAGCCGGCCTGAAGGTTGTAGCTTCGAAACTCAAGCAACTGTCCAAGGCTGAAGCTGAAGGCTTCTACGCTGAGCACAGCGCTCGTGGTTTCTTCGGCGACCTGGTTGCCTTCATGATCTCCGGCCCTGTTGTTGTTCAGGTTCTGGAAGGCGAAAACGCTATCGCTCTGAACCGTGAGCTGATGGGCGCTACCAACCCTAAAGAAGCTGCTGCCGGCACCATCCGTGCTGACTTCGCTGAATCGATCGACGCCAACGCCGTTCACGGTTCGGACTCCGAAGCCGCTGCTGCCCGCGAAATCTCGTACTTTTTCGCTGCTACTGAAGTAACCGCTCGCTAAGCATTGGCTTAAAAGAGCGAAGGTGAATCCATGACTACATTGACTGCAAAAACCAACCTGCTGGGTCTGACTCAACAGGAAATGGAAAAATTCTTCGACTCAATCGGGGAGAAGCGTTTTCGTGCCGCTCAGGTAATGAAGTGGATTCACCATCTTGGCGTCGATGATTTCGACGCCATGACGAACGTCAGCAAGGCCCTGCGCGACAAGCTCAAGGCCATTGCCGAAGTTCGCGGGCCCGAAGTGGTCAGCGAGGACATTTCCACCGATGGCACCCGTAAGTGGGTGGTGCGCGTGGCGTCCGGCAGCTGCGTCGAGACCGTGTACATTCCCCAGGGCAAGCGCGGCACTCTGTGCGTTTCGTCCCAGGCAGGCTGTGCCCTGGACTGCAGTTTCTGCTCCACCGGCAAGCAAGGTTTCAACAGCAACCTCACCGCCGCCGAAGTCATCGGCCAGGTGTGGATTGCCAATAAATCGTTCGGCAGCATCCCGGCGACCGCCGACCGTGCCATCACCAACGTGGTGATGATGGGCATGGGCGAGCCGCTGCTGAACTTCGACAACGTTGTCGCGGCCATGCACCTGATGATGGACGACCTGGGCTACGGTATCTCCAAGCGCCGCGTGACCCTGTCGACCTCCGGCGTGGTACCGATGATCGATGAGCTGGCCAAGCACATCGACGTCTCCCTGGCGTTGTCGCTGCACGCACCGAATGACGCATTGCGTAACCAATTGGTGCCGATCAACAAGAAGTATCCGCTTAAGATGCTGCTCGAATCTTGCCAGCGTTACATGGCGACCTTGGGCGAAAAGCGTGTGTTGACCATTGAGTACACCATGCTCAAGGACATCAACGACAAGGTCGAGCACGCGGTCGAGATGATCGAGTTGCTCAAGAACGTACCGTGCAAGATCAACCTGATTCCGTTTAACCCGTTTCCCCATTCTGGCTATGAGCGGCCGAGCAACAACGCCATCCGCCGTTTCCAGGATCAACTGCACCATGCAGGCTTCAATGTCACCGTGCGCACCACCCGCGGCGAAGACATCGATGCGGCATGTGGCCAATTGGTAGGACAGGTGCTGGATCGCACCCGTCGCAGCGAACGTTATATCGCCGTGCGTGAATTGAGTGCCGCCGACGATATGCCGCAAAGCGCCGCGACTCGAACCTGAGAGAGGATCTCTATGCCCTTGCGCCTTGCGCTGCTTTTGCTTGTTGCCAGCCTCGCGGCTGGCTGTGTTTCATCGGGCCATGACAGCCCGTTGCAAACCGGCAAGGGCCGTGACGAAGCGCGAGCTGCCTATGTGCAGCTGGGCTTGGGGTACTTGCAGCAAGGGATGACCGAACAGGCCAAGGTGCCGCTGAAAAAAGCCCTCGAGCTGGATGGCAGCGACGCCGACGCCAATGCTGCGTTGGCCTTGGTGTTCCAGGCCCAGGCCGAGCCCGAATTGGCCGATCAATATTTCCAAAAGGCCCTGGCCACACGCCCTGGCGATCCAAGACTGCTGAATAACTACGGCAGTTTTTTGTTTGCGCAGAAACGTTATGCCCAGGCATCCGAATATTTCCAGCAGGCTGCGGCCGATACCCTCTATCCTGAGCGTTCGCGGGTTTTCGAGAACCTGGGGGTGACCTCAATGCTTCTCGGCCAGCGCGACACCGCACGCCAGCAACTGGAAAAAGCCCTGCACCTGAACCAGCGCCAGCCACGGGCCTTGCTCGAAATGGCTGAGTTGTCCTTCGAAGACAGGCATTATGTGCCGGCACGTGACTATTACGAGCGTTTTAGCCTGCTGAGCGGGCAAAATGCACGTAGTCTATTGCTCGGTGTGCGCCTGGCGACGGTTCATGAAGAACGCGACAAGGCCGCACGTTTTGGCCAGCAACTCGAACGACTCTATCCCGGTACGCCGGAATATCAGCAATACCTGTCGGAGCAATGATGAAAGCGGCGCACCCGGAAGTTGTAGCAGCTAATCGTGGAAACCCAGGCGAGACCTTGCGTCAGGCCCGCGAAAGCAATGGTTGGTCGCTGGCAGAAGTGGCCCTCAAGCTCAATTTGACCACGACTTCATTGGGCAACCTTGAAGCTGGCGCATTCGACAAGCTGCCAGGGCACACCTTTGCCCGCGGCTATATCCGCGCCTACGCCAAGTTGCTGGGTATCGACCAGGCTGCATTGGTCCAGGAGTTCGACCAAATCACCGGTACCGATTCCCAGGGCAGCAATGTCCATGGTCTTGGCCGCATTGAAGAGCCTGTGCGGGTTTCCCACACCATTTTGCGCATTGTCAGCCTGTTGCTGCTCATCGCCGTGATCGGCGGTGGTTTTGTATGGTGGCAGGATCAGACCGCCCAGCGTGGCAAAGACTTGTCCAGCAACGCCATGGAGCACGTCGAAGTCGAAAGCGCCGACGGCACCACCCAGATTCATCCGTTGGATGAGCCGGAAGACCAGGCCGTGGCCCAGGGTCAGGCGGCGCCTGAGGCAGAGCCAAGCGCCGAGCAGCCTGCGCCCGAAGCAGGTACTGCCGCCGCAGTGGCACCCGTCGCACCCGCTCCAGCGGTTGCAGTGACGCCTGCTGCTCCAGCTCATACGCCAGCAACGCCAGCAGTACCGGCGCAGGCTCCGGCAACAACGGCTCCCGTCGCCCCGGCGATTTCCGCGCCAACCACCCCGGTACTGATCGCCGGTGATGGCCGAGTACAAATTACCTACGTCGCTGACTGCTGGACGCAAGTCTCCGATGGCAACGGCAAGGTGCTGTTCAGTGGTCTGAAGCGTAAGGGAGATACACTTGACCAGGGCGGCAAGCCTCCTTTGACGCTGCGTCTGGGCTTTGCCCGTGGCGCGCAAGTGGCCTACAACGGCCAGCCTGTGGACGTGGCGCCGTTCACCAGTGGCGAGACTGCTCGCCTCAAGTTGGGACAATAAAGTCATGCACGGCGAATCTCCAATCAAACGTCGCGTATCGCGCAAGATCTGGGTCGGCTCGGTGCCGGTGGGCGGCGATGCCCCCATCGCAGTACAAAGCATGACCAACAGCGACACCAATGATGTGGCGGCCACTGTCGCCCAGATCAACCGCCTGGAAGCGGCGGGCGTCGACATCGTGCGTGTATCCGTACCGGACATGGACGCTGCCGAAGCCTTTGGCCGCATCAAGCAACTGGTCAAGGTGCCGCTGGTCGCCGATATCCACTTCGACTACAAGATCGCGTTGCGCGTGGCCGAGTTGGGCGTCGATTGCCTGCGGATCAACCCGGGCAACATCGGCCGTGAAGACCGGGTTCGCGCCGTGGTGGATGCCGCCCGTGATCGCGGGATTCCAATTCGCATCGGCGTCAACGCCGGCTCGCTGGAAAAAGACCTGCAAAAGAAGTACGGCGAGCCGACGCCGGCCGCACTGGTCGAGTCCGCGCTGCGCCACGTTGAACACCTCGAACGCCTGAATTTCCAGGACTTCAAGGTCAGCGTAAAGGCTTCCGACGTGTTCATGGCGGTAGAAGCGTACCGCCTGCTGGCCAAGGAAATCGTCCAGCCGCTGCACCTGGGTATCACCGAAGCCGGCGGTTTACGCTCAGGCACAGTGAAATCTGCGGTGGGTCTCGGTATGCTGCTGGCCGACGGGATTGGCGATACTATTCGCATCTCCCTCGCGGCAGACCCGGTAGAGGAAGTGAAAGTCGGTTACGACATTCTCAAATCCCTGCATTTGCGTTCCCGTGGCATCAACTTCATTGCCTGCCCGAGCTGCTCGCGGCAGAACTTCGACGTGGTGAAAACCATGAACGAACTGGAAGTACGCCTCGAAGACCTGCTGGTGCCGCTGGATGTCGCGGTGATCGGCTGTGTGGTCAACGGGCCGGGTGAGGCCAAAGAGGCCCATGTGGGCCTGACCGGTGGTACGCCAAACCTGATTTACATCGACGGCAAGCCGTCGCAGAAATTGACGAATGACAATCTGGTGGATGAGCTGGAACGGCTGATCCGCCAGAAAGCGGCCGAAAAGGTCGAAGCTGACGCAGCGGTTATCGCGCGCGGCTGATCGAACGAATTTAAGGATTTGATGTGAGCAAGTCTCTGCAAGCCATTCGTGGCATGAACGACATCCTGCCTGAGCAGACGCCCCTGTGGCGCTACTTCGAGGGCACAGTCGCGCGCCTGCTGGATAACTACGGTTACAAGCAGATCCGCATGCCGATCGTCGAGTTCACCGAGCTGTTCAAGCGCTCCATCGGTGAAGTGACCGACATCGTCGAAAAAGAGATGTACACCTTCGAAGACCGCAACGGTGACTCCCTGACCCTGCGTCCGGAAGGTACTGCCGCGTGTGTGCGTGCGGTGCTCGAACATGGCCTCACCGGCGGTGGCCAGCCGCAGAAGCTCTGGTACATCGGCCCGATGTTCCGCCACGAGCGTCCGCAGAAAGGCCGTTATCGCCAGTTTCACCAGATCGGCCTGGAAGTCTTCAACCTAGACGGTCCGGACATCGACGCCGAGCTGATCGTGCTGACCTGGCGCCTGTGGGGCATGCTGGGCATCCGTGATGCGGTCAAGCTTGAACTCAACAGCCTGGGCACCAGCGAATCCCGGGGCCGCTACCGCGAAGCCCTGGTGGAATTCCTGTCGGCCCACCTGGACAAGCTCGACGAAGACAGCCAGCGCCGCCTGAAAACCAACCCGCTGCGGGTACTGGACACCAAGAACGCCGAGACCCAGGCCGTACTGGTGGATGCGCCGAAAATGGCCGACTACCTGGACGACGAGTCCCGTATCCACTTCGAGGGCCTCAAGGCTCGCCTGGATGCAGCCGGTATTCCTTACGTCATCAACCCGAAACTGGTGCGTGGCCTCGATTACTACAGCAAGACCGTGTTCGAGTGGGTCACCGACAAGCTCGGCGCCCAGGGCACGGTGTGTGCCGGTGGTCGTTACGACGGCCTGGTCGAGCAGATGGGCGGCAAGCCAACCACCGGCGTAGGTTTTGCCATGGGCATCGAGCGGCTGATCCTGCTGCTGGAAACCCTGGAGCAGGTTCCCGAAGAAATCTCCCGTCAGGTGGACGTGTACTTCTGTGCCTTTGGCGAGGCGGCCGAACTGGCTGCCCTGGCCCTGAGCGAGAAACTGCGCGACCAACTGCCGAACCTGCGCCTGCAAGTCAATGCCGGCGCCGGCAGCTTCAAAAGCCAGTTCAAGAAAGCCGACAAGAGCGGTGCGTTGTATGCACTGATCCTGGGTGATGATGAATTGGCCCAGCAAGTGGTAAGTTTCAAACCCCTGCGTGGTCAGGGTGAACAACAAAGCATTGCCTTTGATGCGCTTGCAGCGCACCTGGCCACCTGCATCGTGCAGGGTTGAAGCTGTCAAACAGCCGATTTAGCGATTAAGGAGTATTGGGGTGTCGAGTACTGATGATGACCAGCTGGCCGAGTTCAAAGACTGGTGGCAGCGCAACGGCAAGCCCCTGGTCACTGGCGGCTTGCTGGCTTTAGTAGTGGTGTTCGGCTGGCAAGCCTGGCACAAGTATCAGGCTAACCAGTCGCAAGGCGCCTCGATTATCTATCAGCAACTGCTGGAAACCACGCTGACGCCAAACGGCAAGCCTGACCTGGCCCAGGTTGCAGACCTGGCCGGCAAGCTGAAGAGCGAATTCGGCGGTAGCACCTACGCGCAATACGGCAGCCTGTTCGTCGCAAAAGTTGCGGTCGACAACGGCAAGCTGGATGACGCTGCCTCCGAGCTGAAAGCCATCACCGACAAGCCGGCCAACCCGACACTGGGTGAAATCGCACGTCAGCGTCTGGCTCAGGTACTGGCGGCACAGAACAAGGCCGACGAAGCACTGAAACTGCTCGACGGCGATGCTGACAAGGCATTCCTGGCCACTCGTGAAGAGCTCAAGGGCGACCTCCTGGTCCAATTGGGTCGTACCGACGAAGCCAATGCTGCGTACCAAAAAGCCAAGGCGGCGCTGTCTGATGAAGCGGCGGTCGGTGGCTTACAAATCAAGCTCGACGACTTGGCCAAAGGGGATGCGTGACGTGATCCGTTGGAAACATGCAGCATTGCTGGCTCTGGCCGTTTTGGCCGCGGGTTGCAGCAGCAACAGCAAAAAAGAACTGCCTCCGGCCGAGCTGACCAGCTTCAAGGAAGAAGTGGTCCTGCAAAAGCAGTGGAGCCGCTCCATTGGTGACGGTCAGGGCGATCTGTACAACCTGATGGTCCCGGCGATCGACGGTGACACTATCTACGCCGCTGATTCCACCGGTGTTGTGGTCTCCATGGATCGCATGAACGGCGACGTCAAGTGGAAGAAAGACCTCGAACTGCCTGTGTCCGGCGCCGTTGGCGTGGGTTCTGGCCTGGTGATGCTCGGCACGCTGAAAGGCGACGTCGTGGCACTGGATTCGAGCACCGGTGAAGAGAAATGGCGCGCTCGCGTGACCAGTGAAGTGCTCTCGCCACCGGCTACCAACGGTGACGTGGTTGTCGTGCAGACCCAGGATGACCGTGTGATCGGCCTCGACGCCGCCACCGGTAACCAGCGCTGGTTGTATGACAGCACGCCGGCGGTCCTGACCTTGCGCGGTACCAGCGGTCCGGTTGTGACCAGCAACCTGGCACTGGCAGGCCTGTCGACCGGTAAAGTGGTCGCCCTGGACACCCAGAACGGCGTGCCGGCCTGGGAAACCCGGGTCGCGATTCCTCAAGGTCGTTCGGAACTGGACCGCGTAGTGGACATCGACGGTGGCTTGCTGCTGTCGGGTGATACCCTTTACGTCGCTACTTATCAGGGCCGTGTTGCGGCGCTGGACGTGCAGAGCGGCCGGATCAACTGGCAGCGTGATGCTTCCAGCTACGCCGGTGTCGCCCAAGGGTTTGGCAGCGTCTACGTAAGCCTGGCGTCCGGCACCGTTGAAAGCGTCGACGAGCGTTCCACCACTGCATTGTGGAGCAACGACTCCCTGGCCCGCCGTCAGTTGTCGGCACCGGAAGTGTTCTCCAGCTACGTAGCGGTAGGCGACTTTGAAGGTTACCTGCACCTGCTGAGCCAGGTGGACGGTCGCTTCGTGGGTCGCGAACGTATCGACAGCGACGGCCTGCGTGCCCGTCCGCTGGTGGTAGGTAACATGCTTTACGTGTATGGCAACAGTGGCAAACTGGAAGCGCTGACCATCAAGTAATGGTTTGACTATGCTTGGGGTAATTCCCAGGCGGCCCTGCTTCGGCAGGGCATGCGGCGCTTTCGAGCGCTGCCCCGAGCACCAGCCGCTGCCTTGCAGCGGCTTTTGTATTTTCTGAAATAACGAAGTGGAGAGCCGCATGGTTCCCGTAATCGCCCTGGTGGGCCGACCGAACGTCGGCAAGTCCACCTTGTTCAACCGCCTGACCAGGACTCGCGACGCCATCGTCGGCGACTTGTCCGGTCTGACCCGTGATCGCCAATACGGTGAGGCAAAGTGGCAAGGGCGCTCCTACATTATTGTCGACACCGGTGGTATCTCCGGTGACGAGCATGGCATGGACGAAAAGATGGCCGAGCAGTCGCTGCTGGCCATTGAAGAAGCTGATGTCGTGTTGTTCCTGGTGGACGCCCGCGCGGGCTACACCGCTGCAGACCAGATGATTGGCGAGCACCTGCGCAAGCGCAACAAGCGTTCCTACGTGGTGGCCAACAAGATCGACAATATCGATCCTGAAATGGCCCGCGCCGAGTTCAGCCCGATGGGCCTGGGCGATGCGATCCCGATCGCCGGTGCCCACGGTCGCGGCATCACCCAGATGCTGGAAATCGCCCTGCGCGACTTCCCGCGTGATGACGTGGATGAAGTCGAAGGCGAAGAAGAAATCGTTGCCGAAGGCGAGGAAGCCAAGCGCATTCCTGGCCCAAGCGAAAAAGACGGTATCAAGATCGCGATCATCGGCCGTCCGAACGTCGGCAAGTCGACCCTGGTCAACCGCATGCTCGGTGAAGACCGGGTAATCGTCTATGACGAGCCGGGCACCACTCGCGACAGCATCTACATCCCGTTCGAGCGTAACGACGAGAAGTACACGCTGATCGACACTGCCGGTGTGCGCAAGCGCGGCAAGATCCACGAAGAAGTTGAAAAGTTCTCCGTGGTGAAAACCCTGCAGGCGATCAAAGACGCCAACGTAGTGATCTTCGTCATGGACGCCCGCGAAGGCGTGGTAGACCACGACCTGAACTTGCTGGGCTTTGCCCTGGAAGCCGGTCGCGCCCTGGTGATTGCGATCAACAAGTGGGACGGCATGACGCCGAGCGAGCGCGACTACGTCAAGGTCGAGCTGCAGCGTCGCCTGTTCTTCGTCGAGTTTGCCGATATCCACTTTATATCGGCACTGCACGGTACCGGCGTGGGTAACCTCTACGCCTCGGTGCAGAACTCGTTCAAGTCCGCGGTTACCCGCTGGCCGACCAACCGCCTGACCCAGATTCTTGAAGATGCGGTCAGCGAGCACGCGCCGCCGATGGTCAACAACCGTCGGATCAAGCTGCGCTACGCTCACTTGGGTGGTGCCAACCCGCCGATTATCGTGATTCACGGTAACCAGCTGGAGAAGGTGCCGAAGTCCTACGTGCGTTACCTGGAAAATACCTACCGCCGCGTCTTGAAACTGGTCGGTACGCCGATCCGTATCGAGTTCAAGGGTGGCGAGAACCCGTACGAAGGTAACAAGAACAGCCTCACCGACCGCCAGGTAAACAAAAAGCGCCGGATGATGACGCACCACAAGAAGGCCGACAAAAAGCGCCGCGACAAGCGCTGATCCTGATCGGTTGAAAAAGGGCTCTTTCGGAGCCCTTTTTTTGTGCCTGGCGGTTGACCCTTCGCGGCATGCAGCTTAAAACTTGGGGCTCACCGCAAGGGGCGCACCGATGATCACCAGCAAGCTGCCGAATGTCGGCACCACCATCTTCACCACCATGTCGCAACTCGCTGCCGAAACCGGTGCGCTCAACCTGTCCCAGGGCTTTCCCGACTTTAACGGGCCCCAGGAGTTGCTCGATGGAGTGGGCAGACACATTGCCCTGGGCCATAACCAATACGCCCCGATGACCGGCCTGCCGGTACTGCGCCAGCAAGTGGCGGCCAAGATCGCCCGCAGCTATGGCGCAACGGTGAATGCCGACAGCGAAGTGACCATCACCCCAGGCGCCACTGAAGCGATCTTCTGTGCGATCCAGGCGGTGATCCGCAGCGGTGATGAAGTCATCGTGTTCGATCCGGCCTACGACAGCTACGAGCCTTCTGTGGAACTGGCAGGCGGTCGCTGCGTACACGTGCAACTGGGCCTGGATGATTTCGCCCTGGACTTCGAGCAACTGCGCGCTGCGCTGTCGCCGCGCACCCGCATGATCATCCTCAACAGCCCGCATAACCCCACCGGTGCCCTGATCAGCCGTGCCGAGCTGGACCAGTTGGCCGAGTTGATCCGCGACCGCGACATCTACCTGGTCAGCGACGAGGTCTACGAGCACCTGGTGTTCGACGGTGTGCCCCACGTCAGCGTGTTGGCCCACGAAGAGCTGTATCAGCGTGCGTTTGTGGTCAGTTCGTTCGGCAAGACCTACCACGTCACCGGCTGGAAAACCGGCTACGTGGTCGCGCCGCCAGCCCTCAGCGCCGAGCTGCGCAAGGTGCATCAATATGTCAACTTTTGCGGCGTGACCCCGTTGCAGTACGCTTTGGCAGACTTCATGGCCGAACACCCGGAACACGTCGAGGAGCTGCCGGCTTTTTATCAAGCCAAGCGCGACCTGTTCTGCGACCTGCTGGAACCGTCGCGTTTCAGCTTTACCCGGGTGGCCGGTACCTACTTTCAATTGGTGGATTACTCACAGATTCGCCCGGACCTGGATGACGTCGCCATGTCGCTGTGGATGACCCGCGAACACGGCGTTGCGACCATCCCGGTCTCGGTGTTCTACCGGAACCCACCGCAAGGCCAGCGCCTGGTGCGACTGTGCTTTGCCAAACGCGAGGAGACGCTGCGTCAAGCAGCCGAGAAACTATGCGTGATCTGAGTGCACTGCCCAACCTGAACATCGCCCTGGTGCAAACCACCCTGGCCTGGCACGACCGCCAGGCCAACCTGGAGCATTTTGAACTGTTGCTGGAACAGGCCAAGGGTGCCGACCTGATCGTGCTACCGGAGATGTTCACCACCGGTTTCTCGATGGAATCGGAAACCCTCGCCGAGCCTGAAAACGGCCCCACCCATCAATGGCTGCAGGCCCAGGCGAAGAAGTACAACGCGGTGATCACCGGCAGCGTGATCATCCAGGCCGCCGATGGCAGCCACCGCAACCGCCTGCTGTGGGCGCGACCGGATGGTGAGGTGTTGCACTACGACAAGCGTCACCTGTTCCGTATGGCCGGTGAACACGACCACTACACCCCCGGCGAGCGCCAGGTGCAGTTCGAACTCAAGGGGTGGCGGATTCGTCCGTTGATCTGCTACGACCTGCGATTCCCGGTGTGGAGTCGTGACGCCCAGGACACTGACTTGCTGCTGTACACCGCCAACTGGCCGGGCGCACGTCGCCAGCACTGGAACCGTCTGCTGCCGGCACGGGCCATTGAAAACCTGTGCTACGTGGCGGCGGTGAATCGGGTGGGCACGGACGGCAAGGGCTTTGCCTACACCGGCGACAGCCAGGTCGTGGACTTCCAGGGCGAAAGCCTGCTGAGCGCAGGGGAGGCGGACGGCGTGTTCCAGGTGTGCCTGGACGCAGCGGAATTGGCGCAGTACCGCACACGCTTCCCGGCGAACCTGGATGCGGACAGCTTCGAGTTCACCTGAAGGATTTTCGCCGCCTTATAGATTGCCTTCGCGAGCAAGCCCGCTCCCACATTCGACCTGCGCCACCTGAAAGAACGCGGTCAAAATGT
>NZ_JBSVWQ010000121.1:0-17281 GCF_054071215.1 Pseudomonas sp. SDO5522_S412
GCGGTGTATCAGTCGATATATAAGGTGACTGTCGCACCGCTTTCGCGAGCAAGCCCGCTCCCACATTTGGTATTTGTCAGTTTCAAGTCCGAGTCAGAAATCCAGACTCACCCCGACACTCAGCCCTTGCTGGGTAAAGTTGTCATCCTTTCTCACGTTATAGGCCGCGTTCAACGCCAGGTCCTTGGTCACCTTGTGGGTAATCCCCAGGTTCAAGCGATCCGAATTGCTGCGTGGCGTGTAGCCGTCCAGTTTGAAATCAATCCCCGGCACGCTGTTGAGGGACATGCCCACTCGCTGCGTATCGTTTTCAAACTCGTGCTCGTGGGCCACTTCGCCAAACACCAGGGTTTGCGGGGTGAAGCGGTAGTTGGCTTGTAATCCGATTCCCAGGCGCTTGGAGTCGCGCTGTTGGTCATCAAAGGTCAGCGCGGTGGACCGGGCATCTTTCTCCGAGTAACCATTCACCTCGACCCGCGAATAGTCAGCGCTGATAAAGGGTGAGAAGTGCCATTCGCTGTTTGGCTCGGCGATGTCATACCCAACCCGTGCGCTCAATGCCCATAGCCAGCCGTCGGTGTCGCCTTTCTCGGTGCCTTCGCTGATGCCCAGGGCGAACTTGCGCTTGAGGTTGTCGAAGTCCAGTTTGCCGCCGGTCAATGCGGCGTCGGCCCACCAGTGATCTTCCTGATACTGGGCGAACGCGGTGCCCAGGTAGCTGTTGAGCTTGTAGTCCGAATCGCTGGCGCCAGCCTCAAGACTCTGGCGATAGAAGCCTGCTGCCACACCCACGCGCCACTCGTCATTGAGCCTGTAGCTGCCACCGATGTTCAGGTTATAGCCGCTGCCGTCACCGCTGGCCGAGCTGTTCTGATCATCGAAGTCCAGGTGCTGGCCGCCAGCGTCGACGATCGCCCGCCATTGGCCCACGGCCTGCCAGCTACGGGAGTCGGCTTGCCATTGGTTGCGCAATGAATCCTGATGGGCGCGCAAGGTGCCTTGGGCCATTTCCGGAAGCAGGGTGATTTCCCAGGGGGCTGCCAGCAGCGAATACGCGTAGTCGGCGATCAGTGCCTGGCCGGCCTCGGTCGGGTGCACGGTGTCGTTGTAAATCAGCTTGGTCGGGTCCGGATTGGTGCCGCCGACGCCATACACCGGATTCCTGCAGGTGGTGCCGCTGAAGCACGTCTGGTTGAGGTTCTGGTCGGTGGCAAAACCAAAACGCCCGGGATCGGCAAAGGTTTCCTTGAGCAGCAACGGAATGTTCAGCGGGATGATCTGCGCATCGATTTGCGACAGGCGCTGTACCAGGGTCTGGTTGAACGCGCCGGCCAGGGTGCTGACGGCCCCTTGGAGCGGGGTGCCATTGACGGCAGGTGTCAGGCCCAGGTCCGGCAGCATCCATACCATTACATAACGGGCGCCAGCCTGTTGCAGCGCCTGGGCGCTGTCGGCCAGGCGCCCGGCTGCGGCCGAGGCCTGGTCGGGGCTGAGGACCAGGCCGTCGAGGAAGTCATTGCCGCCGCCGGAGAGAAAGTACAACGCGTTGGGGTCGGCTCGGCCCCCCGTTGATGCCAGGTATCCGGGACGTGTACGCAATACCTGCCCGGTGTCGCTGTCGGTGACGGTGGAGTTACCGGTGATGGCATCGTAGATCTGTTGGGTGGTGTAGCCGCCGACGGCCCAGTTATTGCCGTCTGGCTGGCCCAGCGCGGCGCGCTCCGGCGAGGTCGAGGCATTCAGGTCGCCCGGGGCAACCCCCAGCTTGCCGCCCAATAACGTCGAGGAGATCAGCGATGTGCTTTCGCCGCTGCCGTCGAAGTATTGCGGGCCGGTGCGGTTGGTGAAGCGATAGGTTGAGCCCGGTGCGCCAGGGTCGGCAAATGTACCGGCGTCGGCCAGGCTGTCACCGAAAACGACCATCGTCGAATAAGGCGAGGGCGCGGCGAAGGCTTGCGAGCATGCCAGCGCCAAGAGGCAGCCGACGATGGGGGTGAAATAGGGCATCTTGGTCATGAGTCCGTCCATGATTTTGTTTTTTTGTCAGCACTGTGACTGTAGCGCCCTTGGAAGGGTTCTGAAAAGTTTGACGCCAATTATCAGTCGGGCAGTTTCCCCCGTATTTGCGGCTCGATATTGCACCGTTGGCGAGGCTACGTTACTGTGCCTGAACGTATGAATGAGACCCTCTCCGTGTTGATCATCAGCAAACTCTTGATGCGAGTAGTCAAGGCACACGCCCGTTGGCGTTGGCGCGCCTAACTTTTCTCTACCGGCCCCGCCGGACCTGTACCGATTTGCCTTCTTCACCCTCTGTTAAACGCCCCTTGCCGGCCAACCCCGGCAACCGGAAAGTGCGTCTGGCAGCGGGTCACTCCCTTGGAAGGCCGTCATTAGAAGTCAGTGAATTCAAGAGGTTTTAACCCACATGTTGCTGATGATTGATAACTACGACTCCTTTACCTACAACGTTGTGCAGTACCTGGGCGAGCTCGGCGCCGAGGTCAAGGTGGTGCGCAACGACGAATTGACCGTGGCCCAGATCGCCGCGTTGAACCCTGAACGCATCGTCGTCTCCCCAGGCCCGTGCACGCCGACCGAAGCGGGCATCTCCCTCGAAGCCATCCAATACTTTGCCGGCAAGCTGCCGATCCTGGGCGTGTGCCTGGGCCATCAGTCCATCGGCCAGGCCTTCGGTGGCGACGTCGTCCGCGCCCGCCAGGTAATGCACGGCAAGACCAGCCCGGTATTTCACAAGGACCAGGGCGTATTCCAGGGTTTGAACCTGCCGGTAACGGTAACCCGCTACCACTCGCTGGTGGTCAAGCGTGAAACCCTGCCCGAGTGCCTTGAGCTGACGGCCTGGACCCAGCTGGAAGACGGCTCGGTCGACGAGATCATGGGCCTGCGTCACAAGACACTGAACGTCGAAGGGGTGCAATTTCACCCGGAATCGATTTTGACCGAGCAGGGCTTCGAGCTGTTCGCTAACTTTCTCAAGCAGAGCGGCGGCACGCGCTAAGGACTTTTCATGGATATCAAGACTGCCCTGAGCCGTATCGTCGGCCATCTGGACCTGAGCACCGCTGAAATGAGCGATGTGATGCGCGAGATCATGACCGGTCAATGCACCGACGCGCAGATCGGCGCGTTCATGATGGCCATGCGCATGAAGAGCGAGAGCATCGACGAAATCGTCGGCGCTGTGTCGGTCATGCGTGAGCTGGCCGACAAGGTTGAACTCAAGACCCTCGACGGCGTGGTCGACGTGGTCGGCACCGGCGGCGACGGTGCGAACATTTTCAACGTGTCGACGGCTTCTTCCTTTGTGGTGGCCGCTGCCGGCTGCACCGTGGCCAAGCACGGTAACCGCGCGGTGTCGGGTAAAAGCGGCAGCGCCGATTTGCTGGAAGCTGCAGGCATCTACCTGAACCTGACCCCGGTACAAGTGGCGCGCTGCATCGATCATGTCGGCATCGGCTTCATGTTTGCCCAGTCCCATCACGGCGCGATGAAACACGCCGCCGGCCCGCGCAAGGACTTGGGCTTGCGTACCCTGTTCAACATGCTCGGCCCGCTTACGAATCCGGCCGGTGTGAAGCATCAGGTAGTGGGCGTGTTCAGCCAGGCGCTGTGCCGGCCATTGGCTGAAGTCCTGCAGCGCCTGGGCAGCAAGCACGTGCTGGTGGTGCATTCCAAGGATGGCCTCGACGAGTTCAGCCTGGCAGCACCGACCTTCGTGGCGGAGCTGAAGAACGACCAGGTCACCGAGTATTGGGTCGAGCCAGAAGACCTCGGCATGAAAAGCCAGAGCCTGCACGGCCTGGCGGTAGAAAGCCCGGCCGCCTCCCTTGAACTGATTCGCGATGCCCTGGGACGCCGCAAGACCGAAAACGGCCAGAAAGCCGCAGAAATGATTGTGCTCAACGCCGGTGCGGCGCTGTACGCCGCGGATCACGCCTACAGTCTTAAAGAGGGTGTTGCCCTCGCTCATGATGCATTGCATACCGGGCTGGCGCGCGAAAAGCTCGAAGAACTGGGTGCGTTTACTGCGGTGTTCAAAGTGGAGAATGAAGGATGAGTGTTCCGACCGTTCTGGAAAAAATCCTGGCCCGCAAGGCAGAAGAAGTCGCCGAGCGTCGTGCCCGGGTCAGCCTGGCTGAGCTGGAAGGCCTGGCGAAAACCGCTGATGCACCGCGTGGGTTCGCCAATGCGCTGATCAAGCAGGCCAAGGAAAAACAGCCGGCCGTTATCGCTGAAATCAAGAAGGCTTCGCCGAGCAAGGGCGTGATTCGCGAGATCTTCATCCCTGAAGACATCGCCAAAAGCTACGAGAAGGGCGGCGCGACGTGCCTCTCGGTGTTGACCGATATCGACTATTTCCAGGGTGCCGACCTGTACCTGCAGCAAGCGCGTGCGGCGTGTTCGCTGCCGGTGATCCGCAAGGACTTCATGGTCGACCCTTACCAGATCGTCGA
This sequence comes from Pseudomonas sp. SDO5522_S412, assembly GCF_054071215.1. Lineage (NCBI taxonomy): Bacteria > Pseudomonadati > Pseudomonadota > Gammaproteobacteria > Pseudomonadales > Pseudomonadaceae > Pseudomonas > Pseudomonas sp. SDO5522_S412. Next base: position 4,479 of record NZ_JBSVWQ010000121.1, read on the forward strand.
AGCCCGTGCCTTGGGCGCCGATTGCGTGCTGTTGATCGTCTCCGCACTGGATGACGTGAAAATGGCTGAACTGGCGGCCGTGGCCAAGAGCGTCGGCCTCGACGTGCTGGCGGAAGTGCACGACGGTGATGAACTGGAACGCGCGTTGAAAACCCTCGACACACCGTTGGTGGGCGTCAACAACCGCAACCTGCACACCTTCGAAGTCAGCCTGGAAAACACCCTCGACCTGTTGCCGCGCATCCCGCGCGACCGGTTGGTGATCACCGAAAGCGGCATCGTCAATCGCGCCGATGTGGAACTGATGGAAATCAGCGGCGTGTACTCGTTCCTCGTCGGCGAAACCTTCATGCGTGCCGAGAACCCGGGGGCTGAATTGCAGCGCCTGTTCTTCCCGGAGCGTGGCGTTGCCGTCAGTGGCTCGACCCTGGATTGATGATGACCCAGCCGGTGGCGATGACGGTCGAGGCAGGCCTTAAGGCCGAGCAGGATTTGCTCGCCGCGGTCTGTGCCGGCGAGCAACCGTTCGGCCTGCTGTTCTGGCAGCCCAGCGATCAAGCGTTGGTGATGCCTCGTCGTTTGAGCCGCCTTCCGGCATTCGAGACCGCCAGCCAGGTGTCGGCAGACGCCGGTTGGCCGGTGCTGCTGCGGGAAACAGGCGGTGAGCCGGTTCCACAGTCGGCAGCCACGGTCAATATTGCGTTGGTCTACGCGCCACCACGCAGTGAAGGTGACCAGGGCCGTATCGAAACCGGCTACCAGCGTCTGTGCCAGCCGATTTGCGACCTGCTGATCGAGTTGGGTGGCAACGCGTCGGTGGGCGAGATCGACGGTGCGTTTTGCGACGGTCGCTACAACGTCAACCTTGATGGTCGCAAAATGGTCGGTACCGCCCAGCGCTGGCGCCAGAGTGGCGGGCGCCCGGTGGGGTTGGTGCATGGTGCGTTGCTGCTGGATGACGATCGCGTCGAATTGATCGCCGCGGTCAATCGCTTCAATGAAGCGTGCGGCCTGGAACAACGGGTGCGCGCCGAAAGCCACATCGCCCTGCACGAAGCCTTTGCGGCGCCAGATGCGATTGCCCGGCTTGATACGTTGTACCGTCAGATGCTTGCGAGTTTCCTGCCGGTTTAACGCGTACCGAAGACCACCATGGTCTTGCCTTTGACATGCACCAGGTTGCGTTCCTCCAGGTCCTTGAGCACACGGCCAACCATTTCCCTTGAGCAACCGACGATCCGCCCGATTTCCTGGCGGGTGATCTTGATCTGCATCCCGTCGGGATGGGTCATGGCGTCCGGTTGCTTGCACAACTCCAGCAGGCAGCGGGCAACCCGGCCGGTGACGTCGAAGAACGCCAGGTCGCCGACTTTGCGCGTGGTGTCTCTCAGGCGCTGTGCGATCTGGCCGCTCAGGGCGTACAGAATGTCGGGATCCTGCTGGGCCAGTTCGCGAAATTTCGTATAGCTGATCTCGGCGACTTCGCATTCGACCTTGGCCCGCACCCAGGCACTGCGTTGCTGTTCCTTGCCGGCTTGTTCGAAAAGCCCGAGTTCACCGAAGAAATCACCGGTATTGAGGTAGGCGATGATCATTTCGCGACCATCGTCATCCTCGATCAGGATGGTGACCGAGCCTTTGATAATGAAGAACAGGGATTCCGAGCGCTCGCCCGCGCAGATGATGTTGTGCTTGGCCGGATGACGCCGGCGCTGACAATGCATCAGCAGTTTGTCGAGGTTCTTGATTTTGGGTGTGGGAGTAATAGCAACCATGGTTGTATCCCGAAAAGACTGCACGGTGTTGGTGAGCTTGTTTTTTTATCCAGCGCGATCAACGGCTAAGCTACATCATCCAAAGGATGGCAATGCGCCATTGATTTGGCGCCAGCTTAACAGACACATTCTGACTTCATTAGGGAATTTACCCAGCAAACCCTGCTGTTGATCGCTTTCATGGGAAACGCTGCCGGCCCAAAGTGCTGTGCTAAGCTGGCGACCCTTTTTTAGCAGTGGAGTCTGGGCGATGAAGGCACGCATCCAATGGGCGGGCGAAGCCATGTTCCTCGGTGAGTCGGGCAGTGGCCACGTGGTGGTCATGGACGGCCCGCCGGAGGCCGGTGGCCGCAACCTGGGCGTACGCCCGATGGAAATGCTCCTGCTCGGTGTAGGCGGTTGCAGCAATTTCGATGTGGTGAGCATCCTGAAGAAGTCCCGCCAGGCGGTGGAAAGCTGCGAAGCATTCCTGGAAGCCGAGCGTGCCACCGAAGACCCGAAGGTGTTTACCAGGATCCACATGCACTTTGTCGTCAAGGGCCGGGCGTTGAAAGAAGCCCAGGTCAAGCGGGCCATCGAGTTGTCGGCGGAGAAGTACTGCTCGGCCTCGATCATGCTGGGCGCTGCGGGCGTTGCCATCACTCATGATTACGAGATCATTGAGTTGGGCTGATTCTTCAATCGGCAGGCAAAAAGAAAGGGCGCTTGATAGCGCCCTTTTTTGTTTTCTGCTGAAACTAGATGCGGTACGTGCTTTTGGTCATGACCTTGGCCAGCAGGCTCATGCCAAATTTCACCGGTGCCGGGAAGCGGAAGCCGCCCGCGTCCAGCGCGCTTTCGGCGTGATGTTCTTCATCAATGCGCATCTGCTCAAGAATCGCCCGGGACTTTTCGTCTTCAGCCGGCAGTTGCTCGAGGTGTTCATTGAGGTGTTTGCACACCTGATGCTCGGTGGCGGCCACAAAACCCAGGCTGACTTTGTCGCTGATCAGCCCGGCCACCGCACCAATGCCAAACGATAAGCCGTAGAACAGCGGGTTCAGCACGCTCGGATGGCTGTTCAACTGGCGAATGCGTTGTTCGCACCAGGCCAGGTGATCGATTTCTTCTTCGGCGGCATGTTCCATCGCAGCGCGCACTTGCGGCAGCTTGGCGGTCAGGGCCTGGCCCTGGTACAGCGCCTGGGCACAGACCTCACCGGTATGGTTGATACGCATCAGGCCGGCGACGTGGCGGGTGTCGGTCTCGCTCATCTGCGCTTCGGGCCGCACGATGGCGGGCGACGGGCGGTGCGGTTGGCCGCTGAATGGCAGCAGCGTGCGCATGGCCGTATCGGCTTGCAGCAACAGACGATCAATCGGCGAGTAGTGACGTTGGGTAGTCATGCTGACCTCCGGGAAGAATCTCGGCGGCCAGTTTACCGCAAGAGAGGGGGAAGCGTTTGCGCTGGGTCAAATTGCTTGTGTGGCGAGGGAGCTTGCTCGCGCTGGAGTACGCAGCGCTCTCGTTTTTGGGGCTGCTACGCAGCCCAGCGGGAGCAAGCTCCCTCGCCACAGCAAGCTGCCTCGCCACAGGTAGTGCTCAGCCCGGCGGCCAGTTCATCTGGCGTTGACCCAGAACATGCATGTGGATGTGATAAACGGTCTGTCCGCCATCTTCGTTGCAGTTCATCACCACACGGAAGCCCTTCTCACAGCCTTGCTCAACCGCCAGGCGCTGGGCGGTGAACAGGATATGCCCGGCCAGCGCCTTGTCTTCCTCGGTGAGGTCGTTGAGGGTGCGGATCGGCTTTTTCGGAATCACCAGGAAATGCACGGGTGCCATTGGCGCGATGTCGTGGAAGGCCAGGACCTGGTCATCCTCGTAGATGATCTTCGCGGGTATTTCTCTGTTGATGATCTTGGTGAACAGAGTATCCACAGCTGTTTCTCCATTGTGAAAGTGCAGGGTGAGTGTACTCAGGCGATCAGCGCGGGCAATAGGCCTTGTTGATCGCGCCGGCAATCTTGCGGGTCAGCCAGCGCGGGCTCAGGCGCGGGCTGAACGCCAGCCAGCGATTACGCCGGCCGGGAATGATGATGGCTTTGTTCCTGGCCAGCGCACGCACGGTGTAGAGCGCGACTTCTTCCGGGCTCATCAACTGTTGGCTGCGATCCAGCTTGGCGGTGTCCATTTGGGCGGTGCCGAAGAATGCGGTGCGGGTCGGGCCGGGGCAAAGGACGGAAACCTTGATGCCGCAGGTCTTCAGTTCCTCGCGCAAGCCTTCGGAAAAGTGCAGCACGTAGGCCTTGCTGGCGTAGTAAGTGCTCATCCATGGGCCGGGTTGGAACGCGGCAACCGACGCGACGTTGAGAATCTGCCCGCCGCCGTGCAGGGCCATGGCGTTGCCGAGGGCGTGGCACATGCGGGTCAGGGCGAGGATGTTGACCTCCATCAGGTCCTGCTCGGTCATCCAGTCCTGCGCCAGGAACGGGCCGCTGGTACCGATGCCGGCGCAGTTGACCAGCAGGTCGATCTGCCGCTCGCCTTCTTCCAGTTCCAGCAGGAACCCGGAGAGCCGCAGGGGCTCGCCCAGGTCACAGGCACGGAACAGCACCTCGACGCCGAAGCGCTGAGTCAATTCGATTGCAATGCTTTCCAACTGATCACGCTGGCGGGCCACCAGAATCAAGCTGCGGCCGCGACGGGCCAGTGCTTCGGCCAAGGCCAGGCCGATGCCGCTGGAGGCACCGGTGATCAGAGCGTAACGGGTCATGCGTTTCTCCATCGCAACGCTACCGGGCCTGTGACAGAGGCGTCACAGGCGTCGGGCGTTTTTCACTGTTGCGTAGAGTCTACAGGTTCGGCTGTGTCGTCAGCACTTTGCACATCGACTTCATCGACGGTGGTGGCCTGGTCGCTGTCGTCATCGGAGTTGATGGAGCTGCTTTCGTAGCTGCCACCTACATCGCTTTCCAGTTGATCCAGGTAGCCGCTCATGCCAACCAACACCGCGCCGGCAAATACCAGCGGAATGAATGCGAGCCACAATGCGGAGAGGATTTTCACCGCAGTGGAGTTACGCGGTGGTGGCGCGCCGTACTGGTTTGCGCCCGTGTTACCGGGGAGGACCATCAGCAGGATCGGGAAGATGCTGCCAACGAAGGGCACCAGGTGCAGGAACCACAGCCAGCCGGACCAGCCCAGGTCATGCAGGCGCTGCACGGTGATCTGTACGCTGACCCACACAGCGGCCACGAGTATGGCAATCCCCACCAGGAAGCCAATGACCATGGCAATCGTCGGAGAGACCGCAGCGATACCAAGTCCGACGGTGAAGAACACGCTTGAGACGAGGAGGATCACCACGCTCAGCACCAGCGTCCACGCCAGGAAGCGCAGGCGTCCGATCCGGCCGTTGACGGTGAATACCTTAAGGGTGGAAAACTCCGGCAGGTTCTCGCCAACCGCGGCCCGGGGCGGGGCGTAAGGCGATGCGGCGGGGCGGGTGTAGTCAGTCGCGCTGCCGGAGTCCGTTTCATGGGTTTCGGCAAGGCTGAAGGCGACCGGCTGCTCTTCTTCTATCCGCGCATCCACCCCGGCGTTTTTCAGCGCTTGCAGATAGGTCTCGGCATCGGCGCGGGAAAGGTCGCGTTTCAGCGCGACCGGGCGGCCGGTGAAAAGCTTTTCGATCGCGTCGACATCACTTTTGAACAACTCGGCGAGGTTCAGCTTGGCGGTGGTGCTTTCGACACCCGGGAGCAATGCGCCATCAAACACAATCTTGAAACGGTTGTCGCTCATGCGGGCATCCTTGTCACTTGAATGGGGAGGCCTGCCTTGATCAGCAGGCTTTGAATCGCGGATCAGCGTGGCCAGCGTTCAGGCAATTGTGCCGCATGCTCGAGCGCCTTGCGGTATTCGGCATCCAGGCGGGCCACGAGTTCATCGACGCTGGGCAAATCATCAATCTCTCCGACGCCCTGGCCGGCGGACCACACGGTCTTCCAGGCTTTGGCTTCGTCGTTGAGTGGCTTGAGCTTGGAGCCAAAATTGACTTCACCCTTGCCTTGCAGCGCGGCGAGGTCGAAACCGGCATTTTCCAGGCTCTGGCGCATGAAGCTTGCGGGAACACCGGAGACGGCTGGAGTGTGCACGATGTCGGCGGCGCGCGATGTGAGCAGCATCTCTTTATAGGCATCCGGGGCATGGCTTTCGGTGGTGCCGATAAAACGCGTGCCGAAATAGGCCAGGTCGGCGCCGAGCAGTTGCGCGGCGAGGATTTCGTGGCCGTGGTTCAGGCAACCGGCGAGCAGCAGGGTTTTGTCGAAGAACTGACGGATTTCTGCGATCAGCGAGAACGGGCTCCAGGTGCCGGCATGGCCACCGGCGCCCGCCGCAACGGCGATCAGGCCATCGACGCCGGCTTCAGCGGCTTTTTCGGCGTGGCGCCGGGTGGTGACATCGTGGAATACCAGGCCGCCGTAGCTATGCACCGCGTCTACCAATTCTTTCACCGCGCCCAGGCTGGTGATGACGATCGGCACCTTGTGCTCGACGCAGATCGCCAGGTCGGCTTCCACCCGCGGGTTACTGTTGTGCACGATCAGGTTGACCGCATAGGGCGCCGGGTTATCCAGCAGCGCCAGGCCCGCTTCGATTTCTTCCAGCCACGCCTTGAAGCCGCTGCTTTCCCGCTGATTGAGGGCAGGGAAGCTGCCGACGATCCCGTTGCGGCAGCAGGCCAGCACCAGTTGCGGGTTGGAGATCAGAAACATCGGCGCAGCCACGACGGGCAGGCGCAGATTTTGTTCGAGCGAAGCGGGCAGCGACATTGGAAGTACCCCGAGTAATAGAGATTAGAACGGTTTGACCACGACCAAAATTACGATAGCCAGCAATATCAGAACTGGCACTTCATTGAACCAGCGATAAAAGACATGGCTGCGGGTGTTTTCGCCACGGGCGAAACGTTTTACCTGCGCGCCGCACATATGGTGGTAGCCGATGAGCAGTACTACCAGGGTCAACTTGGCGTGGATCCACCCGCCGGATTGAAAGATGGCCGGGTTGAGGTAGATCAGCCATCCGCCGAACACCAGGCTGGCGATCATCGCCGGGCCCATGATGCCGCGGTACAGCTTGCGCTCCATCACGCTGAAGCGTTCCTTGCTGATGGTGTCCTCGCTTTGGGCGTGGTAGACGAACAGGCGAGGAAGGTAGAACAGCGCGGCAAACCAGCAGACGATGCTGACGATATGAAAGGCTTTGACCCATAGATAAAGCATTTTTAGTTATTCCCAGGTTCACGGTAGCTGAAGATAGTAGTGGCTCTAGCGTCTACACGTCATGTTGAAGGTTGTCGCAGGACGATACGAACCCTATTATCGACGGCTTTCCAGTGGGTTCGTTGAGGGCAGGTTTATGGTCAAGGTCGGTATCGTCGGCGGCACGGGTTACACCGGTGTCGAATTGCTGCGTCTGTTGGCTCAGCATCCGCAAGCTGAGGTGGTGGTGATCACTTCCCGATCCGAGGCCGGCCTGGCTGTGGCCGATATGTACCCGAACCTGCGAGGCCACTATGACGGCCTGGCGTTCAGCGTTCCGGATATCAAGACCCTGGGCGCGTGTGATGTGGTGTTCTTTGCCACGCCTCACGGTGTGGCCCATGCTCTGGCGGGCGAGTTGCTGGCCGCCGGTACCAAGGTGATCGACTTGTCGGCAGACTTCCGCCTGCAGGACGCCGATGAGTGGGCCAAGTGGTACGGCCAGCCTCACGGTGCACCGCAGTTGCTGGAAGAGGCGGTGTACGGCCTGCCGGAAGTCAATCGTGAGCAGATCAAGCAAGCACGCCTGATCGCTGTGCCGGGTTGCTATCCGACCGCTACGCAGTTGGGTTTCCTGCCATTGCTGGAAGCCGGGCTGGCGGATGCATCGCGGCTGATTGCTGACTGCAAGTCGGGCGTCAGTGGTGCTGGTCGTGGGGCCGCTGTAGGTTCGCTTTACTCCGAGACGTCGGAAAGCATGAAAGCCTATGCAGTCAAAGGCCATCGTCACTTGCCGGAAATTCGCCAGGGGCTGCGTCGTGCTGCGGGCAAGGATGTCGGCCTGACGTTTGTGCCGCACCTGACACCGATGATCCGCGGGATCCACTCCACACTGTATGCGACGGTCGTTGATCGCTCGGTAGACCTGCAGGCGCTGTTTGAAAAGCGCTATGCCAATGAGCCGTTCGTCGATGTGATGCCGGCGGGCAGCCACCCGGAGACCCGCAGCGTGCGCGGGGCCAACGTGTGCCGTATCGCAGTGCATCGTCCACAGGATGGTGACCTGGTGGTGGTATTGTCGGTCATCGACAACCTGGTCAAGGGCGCTTCGGGCCAGGCTGTGCAGAACATGAACATCCTGTTTGGCCTGGATGAGAAGCTGGGCCTGTCCCACGCGGGCATGCTGCCGTAAATTTTCTGCTGTTGCGCAAAGGCCCGTTGATCGGGCCTTTCGTGTTTTTAATGGCCGCTGCGCAGATTGATATACCGTAACAATAGTTGACCGCTTTTCTAGGAGAAGCGGATAATGCCCGCCATCACGCATATGGCGGCGCTACGCCGGGAGATTATCAGCATGAGCGTTGAATCCTTCACCCCCACGGCTTTGCAATTCACCCACGGTGCTGCGCACAAGGTGAAGAGCCTGGTCGATGAAGAGGGTAATGATCGCTTGAAGCTGCGCGTATTTGTTACGGGCGGCGGTTGTTCAGGGTTTCAGTACGGTTTTACCTTCGATGAAGACGTGGCCGATGACGACACCATCGTTGAGCGCGAGGGCGTCAGCCTGGTTGTCGATCCGATGAGCTTCCAGTACCTGGCAGGAGCCGAGGTGGACTATCAGGAAGGTCTGGAAGGTTCGCGCTTCGTGATCAAGAACCCGAATGCCACCACCACTTGTGGTTGCGGGTCTTCGTTCTCGATCTGATCGACAGCGGATATAAAAACGCCGCTTGGCCTTGATAGGGCCAAGCGGCGTTTTGCTGTGTGGGATTCAGGCGGGGTAGATCGCGCCGAGTACACGAAGGCCGCGGGCGCCGGTGACGCTGGGGCGGTTGGCGGCGATGCCTTCCAGGCAGCAATGGGCCAGCCAGGCGAACGCCATGGCTTCGACCCAGTCAGGGTCTACGCCGCAGGTGGCGGTGCTGCTGACCTGGGTCGCCGGCAGCAGGGCGCTCAGGCGGCTCATCAAGGTTGCGTTGTGGGCGCCGCCGCCGCAGACCAGCAGGGTTTCGGTCTGTGGTTGGGCGGTTTGCAGGGATTCGACGATGGTCAGGGCAGTCAGCTCGAGCAATGTGGCTTGCACGTCCTGGGCTGCGAATGGCGGCAATCGTCCCAGGTGATGCTCAAGCCATCCCAGGTTGAAGACTTCGCGACCGGTGCTTTTTGGCCCTTTGGTCACAAAGAACGGATCGCTGAGCAATGCCTTGAGTAGCTGGGGTTCAACCTTCCCGCTGGCAGCCCACTGGCCATCGCGGTCGAAGTTCTCGCCGCGTTGCTGGTGAATCCAGGCATCCAGCAGGACATTCCCCGGGCCGCAGTCGAAGCCCGCGACCGGTTTGCCGGTCTCGATCAGGCTGAGGTTGCTGAAGCCGCCCACATTCAGTACGGCGCGGTTGCCCGTACGCTCGCCAAACAGTGCCTCATGAAATGCAGGCACCAGCGGGGCGCCTTGGCCTCCGGCGGCGACATCGCGGCTACGGAAATCACTGACGACGGTGATTCCCGTCAATTCGGTGAGCAGCGCCGGGTTGCCGATCTGCACGGTAAAACCCCGTGCAGGTTCGTGACGAATGGTTTGGCCGTGGCTGCCAATCGCTCGAATGTCCTGGGGCTTGAGGTTCTGCTGATCGAGTAGGGCGTGAATACCTTGGGCGGCAAGCGTCACCCAGTTCTGCTGCGCGAGCGCCGAACGGGCAATCTCGTCCGGGCCGCTGGCGCACAGGCCAAGCAGCTCGGAACGCAGGGATTCAGGCATGGGGATGTAGTGGGTGGCGATCAGCTTGATCGCCGGGCCTTGCTTGATCAGCGCAATGTCCAGGCCATCAAGGCTGGTCCCGGACATCACACCTATATAGAGCGACATGGCTTAGCGCTTCGCCGAAGCCAGGAGAGTCGAGCGCTCCTGGTCCATGCGGGCCATCAATGGCTGGCTCTGCTGCAGGAAGCGAGCGCGCTCGGCCTTGGCGATCGGGTCGGCCATTGGCAGCTTCTGGCCCAGTGGGTCGACGTGCACGCCGTTGACCTGGAACTCGTAGTGCAAGTGCGGGCCGGTGGACAGCCCGGTAGTGCCGATGTAACCGATCACCTGGCCCTGCTTGACGTTGCCGCCGGTCTGGATGCCCTTGGCGAAACCTTGCATGTGGCCATACAGCGTGCGGTAGGTGGCCCCGTGCTGGATGATCACGGTGTTGCCGTAGCCGCCACGGCGACCAGCCAGCAAGACCTTGCCGTCACCGGCAGCCTTGATCGGCGTGCCACGCGGGGCGGCGTAGTCGACGCCTTTGTGAGCGCGAATTTTGTTCAGAATTGGATGCTTGCGACCCATCGAGAAACGCGAGCTAATACGGGCGAAGTCAACCGGGGTACGGATGAACGCCTTGCGCATGCTGTTGCCGTCGGCGGTGTAGTAGCTGCTGTTGCCTTGTTTGTTGGTGTAGCGCACGGCGGTGTAGGTCTTGCCACGGTTGGTAAATCGCGCAGAGAGGATGTTGCCGGTGCCGACGACCTTGCCGTTGGCGACCTTCTGTTCGTAGATCACGTCGAATTCGTCACCCTGGCGAATGTCCTGGGCGAAGTCGATGTCGTAGCCAAACACGCTGGCCATGTCCATGGTCATGCTGTGGGACAGGCCGGCGCGGGCGGCGGACTGCGACAGCGAGCTGTTGATCACGCCGTGTACATAGGCGGAGCGCATGACCGGCTTGGTGGTGATGCGGTTGAACGCAAAGCCCTTGGCGCCTTTGGTCAGGGTGATGCTTTCCAGGTCGCTGACGTTGCTGTGCAGGTTGGTCAACTGGCCGTCGGGCGCCAGTTCGAATTCAAGCTTCTGGCCATGCTTGAGTTGGGTGAATTGCTTGGCCTGCTTGTCGCTTGCCAGTACATCGTTGACCGTCGCGGCGGGGAGGCCGACCTTTTCGAACAGGGTCGAAAGGGTGTCGCCCTTGGCAACAATGACTTCCCGGTGCAGCGGGTTCTTGGGTGCCTCTACTACCGCAGGTTCGGCCTGCGCGGTTTCCTTGGTGTCTTCGGCGCTGCTTTCGATCTGGGCAAACGGCGATTCGGCTGCGCCATTTGTGGCTTGAAGTGCGTCGGAAGCGTCTTGATCTTGTGTCAGTTGCTCAACCGGACTTTCAAGGTCAAGGCTTAGGGTCGTTCGTTTGGCTTCTACGTCGCTGGAAGGAAATACCAGGAGTGCCAGGCTCAGAAGGGCGGCGATCCCACTTGCGGCGAGCAGGTGGGTCTTCGGGTAAAGCGGCGGCGCTTTAGACGGTTCTGTGGTCATAAGTAATTTTGACTTTGAAAAGATGAATTGGAAAAGATGAATGACATGATGAAGATGAAATAACTGTATAAAATATAACCAAATCATCTGTGGTGCAAGCTTGCGAACGCTGGGCTTGCTGAACGGTGTCCGTGCGCAGGGCAAAACTTGTAATTAGTCCCTGATCTTGTATGGTTGGTTCCCTTTTGAATCTGAGCCTTGCGGGTCTGTTATGAAGTCGGTTGAAGAGCAGCTAGCGCTGATCAAACGTGGTGCGGAAGAACTGTTGGTCGAAGCTGAGCTGATCGAAAAGCTCAAGCGTGGCCAGCCCCTGCGTATTAAGGCCGGCTTTGATCCGACGGCGCCGGATCTGCACCTTGGGCATACGGTGCTTATTAATAAGCTGCGCCAGTTCCAGGAACTGGGGCATCAGGTAATCTTCCTTATAGGTGACTTCACCGGGATGATCGGTGATCCGAGCGGCAAGAGCGCTACGCGTCCGCCGCTGACCCGTGAGCAGGTTCTCGATAACGCCGAGACCTACAAGACCCAGGTCTTCAAGATTCTTGATCCGGCCAAGACCGAGGTGGCCTTCAACTCCACCTGGATGGATCAGATGGGGCCGGCGGATTTCATTCGTCTTACGTCCCAGTACACCGTTGCTCGCATGCTCGAGCGCGATGACTTCGATAAGCGCTACTCCACTAATCAGCCGATCGCTATCCATGAGTTCCTGTACCCATTGGTTCAAGGGTATGACTCGGTGGCGTTGCGTGCCGATGTCGAGCTGGGCGGTACTGATCAGAAATTCAACCTGCTGATGGGGCGTGAGCTGCAGCGTGCGTATGGGCAAGAGGCTCAGTGCATTCTGACGATGCCGTTGCTGGAAGGGCTGGATGGCGTCAAGAAGATGTCCAAGTCCCTGGGTAACTATGTCGGTATCCAGGAAGCGCCGGGTGTGATGTACGGCAAGCTGGTTTCGATTCCGGATGCGCTGATGTGGCGTTACTTCGAACTGTTGAGTTTCCGCTCGATGGATGAGATCAATGCATTGCGTGCTGAAGTGGAAGCTGGGGCTAACCCGCGGGATGTGAAGATCAAGCTGGCTGAAGAGATTGTTGCGCGCTTCCATGGTGAAGAGGCTGCGGCCAGTGCTCACCGTGCTGCGGGTAACCGTATGAAGGATGGCGAGCTGCCGGATGATCTGCCTGAGATTGAATTGACTGCTGGCGAGGCAATGCCGATCGCTGCCGTCCTTAATAAGGCGGGCCTGGTGAAGAACTCGGCGGTGGCGCGCGACCTTCTGGGGTCTGGCGGTGTACGTATAGATGGTGAGGTTGTCGATCGCACCTTTATATACGAACTGGGCGCGACCCACGTTTGCCAGGCCGGCAAGAAGGCATTTGCGCGTATTACGCTTAAATCCGAATAAACCTGAAATTAACTGTTGACGGCGTTTTATATCTGTCTATAATTCGCCCCACTTCCGGCGCAGTCGAAACGGAAAACTCCTTGGTAAAC
>NZ_JBSVWQ010000122.1:0-17162 GCF_054071215.1 Pseudomonas sp. SDO5522_S412
TCAGTCGACGTATCCGGTGACTGACACACCGTATTCGCGAGCAAGCCCGCTCCCACATTTAACGGCGCTGCTGTTAAGAAATCAGCTCAATTCCAGCCAGATCGGTGCATGATCGGAGGGTTTTTCCATGCCGCGCAGGTCGTAGTCCACACCGGCATCCTTCACCCGGGGCAACAAGCCTTGGGAAGCCAGGATCACGTCGATTCGCAGCCCGCGCTTTGGCTCGTCTTCAAAACCACGGCTGCGGTAATCGAACCAGCTGAAGCGGTCTGCCACATCCGGGTTGAGGTGGCGGAAGCTGTCCACCAGGCCCCAGTTCTTCAGGCGGGCCATCCACTCGCGTTCTTCTGGCAGGAAGCTGCACTTGCCGGTCTTCAGCCAGCGCTTGGCGTTGTCGGCACCGATGCCGATGTCGCAGTCTTCCGGGGAAATATTCACATCCCCCATCACCACCACGGCCTGGTCATTGCTGAACCGCGACTCCAGGAGGGTTTGCAGGTCCTCGTAGAAGCGCTGCTTGGCCGGGAACTTGGTGGGGTGGTCGCGGCTTTCGCCCTGTGGGAAATAACCGTTCATGATGGTAATCGGGTTGCCGTTGGCGTCGGCGAAGGTGCCCCAGATAAACCGGCGCTGGGCGTCTTCTTCGTCACTGGCAAAGCCTTTGTGCAGCGCCAGCGGTTCCTGGCGCGAGAGCAGGGCAACACCGTAGTGGCCTTTCTGCCCGTGGTAATACACGTGATAGCCGAGGGCCTTGATCTCATCCAGCGGGAACTGGTCGTCGTGGACCTTGGTTTCCTGCAGGCCGATCACGTCCGGCTGGTGTTTCTCGATCAGTGCCGCCAGCTGATGAGGGCGGGCGCGCAGCCCGTTGATATTGAAAGACACGATTTTCATGGTCGGCGGTCCAGTCTGGCAAAAGGGCGATGCTAGCCGACAATGTAGGACGGGAGCCAGCCTTGTAGCAGCTGCCGAGGCACAAGGCTGCGTTGGGCTACGAAGCGGCGTCCGGTGGCTACACTGAACGAAACAGTGCCGCAGACGTTCGTAATAACAAGAGCGCGACCTTTTGAGTCAGCGCCCAGGGGAGATTCACTGTTATGCCTGACACCTCGACTGCCATCGCCCAGATCCACATGCTCGACAGCGGCTATTCCCGCGAAGCCCGTTCGCTGTTGTACCAGGCCTATCGCCATGAGCCGACGTTCGCCTACATCTTCGAAGCCGAACGTCCCGGCTACGAACAGCGGGTGCGCGCCACGGTGCGTGAACTGGTCAAGCAGCACTTCTTCCAGAAACTCCCGGCGATTGGCCTGTTGGTCAACGACCGGCTGATCGGCATCGCCCTGATCGCGCCACCGACCCGCCGCCTGGGCATCACCGAAAGCTGGGCCTGGCAGTTGCGCATGTGGCTGAGTACCGGTGTGCGCGGTACCCGGCGTTACCTGGAATACCATCAGGCAGTGCTGGCGTGCCTGCCCTCGGATTCGGTGCATGTGCTGCCGTTGCTGGGGATTCACCCGCAATTCCAGGGCAAGCACTACGGTGAGCAACTGCTGGAAGCGGTGCACAACTGGTGCGCCGAAGACCCGCATTCCTCGGGCGTGGTGCTGGACACGGGGAATTCTCGCTATCTGGAATTCTATAAGCGCCAGGGCTATGAAGAGATCGGCGAGGTCGCTGTAGGACCGGTACTGGAACACGTGTTCTTTCACGCAAATCCGCAGGTGTTACAGGCTGCAACGGTTTGAGACAGAATTATTCAGACAAATCCGGGTTCTAACCCGCTCCCAAGCTCGTGTAGCATCCCGGCCTATGAAGTTTCCAGGAAGATTTACCAGCGGCTTGATTCTGCTGTTCACGAGCTGCAGCGCCTTGGCGCAAAGCGAATTGGATGTGCGCATCAAGCCTTCAAACGACGCGTTGAAAGCCAACATCGAAGGCTATATCGGCGGGGTCGGCGATCGTGACGAAGAAGCCCTGCTGCGGTTCAGCCGTGGCGCCGAGGAGCAAGCCCGCAAGGCCGCCCAGGCGCTGGGCTACTACCAACCGCAGATTGCCAGCGATGTGAAGGGCGGCAAGAACCCGCGCCTGATCCTCACCATCGACCCCGGCGAACCGGTGCATTTGCGCAATGTGACCATTCGGGTCGACGGCCAGGCCGCCGACCTCAAGGCCTTTCGCGTGCCCGCCAGCGACCAACTCAAATCCGGCGCCGTGCTCAACCACGGCAACTACGAAGACGCCAAGCGCGTCATCCAGAACCAGGCGTCACGCTACGGCTTTTTCAGCGGGCGCTTTACCAGCCAGAAACTCTCGGTCGACCCCAAGGCGGGGGTGGCCGATATCGAACTCATTTACGACAGTGGCCCACGCTACACCTTGGGCAAGGTCAGCTTTGCCGGCGACACGCCGTTTGATGAAGACCTGCTGCAACGCATGGTGCCGTTCAAGAGCGGCGCGCCTTACGACTCCGAACTGATCGCCGAACTCAACCAGAACCTGCAATCCAGCGGCTTTTTCGAAGGCGTGCGCGTGGACGCCGCCCCGGCGGCCTCGACCAATGACGTGATCCCGGTGGCCGTGCAACTGGAAACCCGCAAGCCGCGCACCATGGGCCTGGGCCTCGGTTACTCGACCGACGTCGGCCCGCGGGGCAAGGCCAACTGGACGCGCCACTGGGTCAACCCCCAGGGCCACAGTTATGGCTGGGAAGCCGAGCTTTCCGCGCCTCGGCAGAACGTCGGGTTGTGGTACGACATTCCCATGGACCCGCCACTGACCGACAAATTGCGCTTTGCCGGCGGCTACCAGAATGAAGAAATCGCCAACACCGACACCCTGAGTAAACTGCTCACCCTCGGCCCCGAGTGGCACAGCAAGTTGCCCAGCGGCTGGACGCGGGTGATCTCGCTTAAATGGCAGCGTGAAGAATATCGCCTGGGCAACGACTCGGGCCTGAGTACGCTGCTGATGCCCGGCATCAGTTATTCCTACCTGCGCAGCGACAACCGCATCGACCCGCACAACGGCTATCGCCTGCTGTTCGACGCCAAGGTCGCCAAGGAAGGCCTGGGTTCCGACACCAACCTGCTTTACGGCACGGCGACCATCAAGGGCTTGACCACCCTGTGGGACAACCACCGCTTCCTGGCGAGGGCGCAGTTTGGTGGCAGTGCCACCAACGGCTACAAATCCGTGCCACCGTCGTTACGCTTTTTTGCCGGTGGCGACCAGAGCGTGCGGGGTTACGAGTACCAGACCCTGTCCCCGGAAAATGATCGCGGCGACCGCATCGGTGGTCGCTACATGGTGGCCCTGAGCGCCGAGTATCAATATTCCATCGCCGAAAAATGGCGGATCGCGACCTTTATCGACCAAGGCAACTCGTTCAACACCCTGGAAATGCCGAGCCTGAAAACCGGTGTGGGTGTTGGCGTGCGCTGGGTGTCGCCGGTCGGCCCGATCCGCCTCGACCTGGCCCATGCCCTCGAAGATCCGGGCGGCATTCGTTTGCACTTTTCCATGGGGCCTGAGCTGTGATGCGTGGTTTGAAAATAGCGGGGCTGGCCATTCTGGCGGTCCTCGCGGTGATAGTGCTGGCACTGTGGACGGTGCTGGGTACCCAGGTCGGCAGCCGGTGGGTGCTGGGCCAGGTGCCGGGTTTGACCGTGGAGAATTTCCAGGGTCGCCTGGGCGGGCAGTGGAGTGCCAACCATCTGTTATGGCAGCAGGACAGCAGCCGCGTGGAGCTTCAGGCGCCGAAGTTCGACTGGTCGCCCGCGTGTTTGATGCGCATGACCTTGTGCATCAACCAACTGGATGTGGAGCAGGTGAGCCTGCAATTTCCACCCGGCACCGAAGAAAGCAGCGGCCCGATTACCCTGCCGGACCTGAAACTGCCGGTCGCCCTTCAGTTAGGTGACATCCGCGTTGGCAGCCTGCTGTTCAATGGCAGCGAAGAGCTCCAGGGCCTGCAGCTGGCGGCGCACTGGACTGCCGCCGGGATGCAGATCGATTCGGTGCACCTGCAACGGGACGGTTTGGTCCTTGACCTGTCCGGCCTGCTGCAACCCACCGGCAATTGGCCGCTGGCCGCCAGCGGCAACCTGAGCCTGCCTTACGCGCCGGGCGGTGCGCCCTGGACGCTGGCGCTCAAGGTCGATGGCGATTTGCTCAAGACCCTCAAGCTCGACGCCGACAGCAGCGGCTACCTGCCGGCCAAGCTCAGCGGCGAATTGCAACCGCTTGTGGAAAACCTGCCGGCGCAGTTGCACATCACCGCCGACGGCTTCAAACCCAGCGCCGATTTGCCCGATACCCTGCAACTCAATCAGCTGGACCTGACCGCCAAGGGCGACCTGAGCAACGGTTACCAGTTGCTGGGCAAAGCCGTACTGCCCGCGGAAAAAGGCCCGGTGGACCTGCTGCTGCAAGGCAAGGTCGACGCCAAGGGCGCGCAGATCGCCGGGCTGGATTTGAATGCCGGTGACAAACAAAGCCTCAAGCTCAGTGCCAATCTGGACTGGCAGCAAGGCTTCAGCGCCGACGCGAAAATCGACTGGCTGGATTTCCCGTGGCATCGCCTGTACCCCGTGATCGACGAACCCCAGGTGGCCTTGCGTACCTTCAATGGTGAAGTTTCCTACAAGGACGGCAACTATCTGGGCAACTTCAAGGCCGACCTCGACGGCCCTGCGGGCAAGTTCAGCCTGGCCAGCCCGTTCAGCGGCGACCTCAAGCAAGTGTTCCTCCCCGAGCTGAAACTCGCGGCCGGTCAGGGCAAGGCCGAAGGCCACCTGAACCTGCAATTTGCCGATGGCATCGCCTGGGACACGGCGCTGGACCTGTCGGCGATCAACCCGGCGTATTGGGTCGCGGAGTTGCCCGGCACCCTCGCGGGCCCGTTGCGCAGCAAGGGCGAAATGAAGAACGAGCAACTCAAGCTCAATGCCGACCTCGACCTCAAGGGCCGTCTGCGTGGCCAACCTGCCGTGCTCCAGGCCAAGGCCGAAGGCGCTGGCGAGCAATGGACCCTCGGCACCCTGGACATCCGCCTCGGCGACAACCGCATCTATGGCAGCGGCAGCCTGCAACAGCGCCTTGCCGGGCAGATCGACATCAAGCTGACGCGCCTCGCCCAGCTCTGGCCGCAACTGCGCGGGCAGATGAATGGTCGCCTCGACGTCGCCGGCACCCTGAAAGCGCCGCAAGGCAAGCTCAACCTGGTTGGCCAGCAACTGGCGTTTGAAGATAACCGCCTGCAAAACCTGACCCTGGACGCGAACCTGGATAATGCCCAGCGCGCCAAAGTCGACCTGAAAGGCAGTGGCATCCAGGCCGGTGAAACCCAGCTCGGCACCTTCACTGCCAGCGCCCAGGGCGATATCAAAAGCCAGAAAGTCCAGCTCGACCTGGCCGGCCCGTTGCTCAAGCTGGCCCTGGCCCTGGACGGCAACCTCGACAAAGGCAACTGGCGCGGGCGCCTGGCCAGCGGCGATGTGCAAGCCGGTGGCCAGGACTGGAAGCTGCAAGCGCCGGCGAAGATCGAGCGCCTGGCCGATGGCAAGCTGACCTTTGCGGCGCACTGCTGGGTCTCCGGCCCGGCGAGCCTGTGCGGCGAAGACCAGCGCCTGATGCCCGAGCCGAAGCTGCGTTACCACCTCAAGCAGTTCCCGATCGATAGCCTGGCGCAGTGGTTGCCCAAGGATTTCGCCTGGCAGGGCAAGCTCAATGCCGACGTGCAGCTCGACCTGCCGGCCAGCGGCCCCAAAGGCGTGGTCTCGGTGGACGCCAGCGGCGGTACCCTGCGGGTCAAGGACAAGGACCAGTGGCTGGATTTCCCCTACGACACGCTGAAGCTGGAAACCACCCTCAACCCCACGCGCATCGACACCCAGCTCAATTTCCGTGGCGGCAAGCTCGGCGAGTTGCTGTTGCAGGCGCAGCTCAATCCGCTGGCGAAGAACAAGCCGATCACCGGCAACTTCACCCTGACCGGCCTCGACCTCGCGGTGGCCCGCCCCTTTGTACCCATGGTCGAGAAGCTCAACGGCAAGCTCAACGGTAACGGGCGAATCGGCGGCAGCCTGCTGGCGCCTCAGGTCAACGGCAGCATCAACCTGGTTGGGGGGGAAATCTCCGGCCCGGAACTGCCCACCAGCATTGAAGGCCTGAATATCCAGGCGTTGATTGCCGGCGAAAGCGTGCAGCTCAATGGCGGCTGGCGCAGCGGCAAGGCCGGGCAGGGCACTATCAAGGGGCAGATCGACTGGGGCCAGGCTCTGGCGGTGGATATCGCGCTGCAAGGCACGCAACTGCCGGTCACCGTGGAACCGTACGCGGCCCTGGAGGTGGCGCCCGACCTGAAGATCAGCATGAAGAACGACAAGCTGGCGATCTCCGGCAAGGTGCAGATTCCCAAGGGCGAGATCACCGTGCGGGAATTGCCGCCATCGACGGTCAAGGTCTCGGATGACACGGTGATCGTCGGCAGCCAGACCGAAGAGGGCAAGCCGCCGATGGCCATGGCGATGGACATCGATGTGGAGGTAGGCAAGGACAAGCTGAGCTTCGCCGGGTTTGGCCTCACCGCCAACCTGCAAGGCCATGTGCACATCGGCGACAACATGGACACCCGTGGTGAACTGTGGCTCAACGACGGCCGCTACCGTGCCTACGGCCAACGCCTGACTGTGCGCCGCGCGCGATTGTTGTTTGCCGGGCCGATTGACCAGCCGTTCCTGGATATCGAAGCGGTGCGGATCACCACCGAGCCGTCCCGGACCGTCACCGCCGGTATTCGTCTGAGCGGCAGTGCCGAGCAGCCGACTACGCAAATTTTCTCGGAGCCGGCCATGGCCCAAGAGGATGCATTGTCGTACCTGGTGTTGGGGCGTTCGCGCACCACCAACGGTGAGGACAACAACATGCTGGCCGAAGCGGCGCTGGGTCTTGGGTTGATGGGCAGTGCCGGGGTTACGTCGGACATCGCCAAGAACCTGGGCATCCAGGACTTTGAACTGGACACCCAGGGCAGTGGCAACAACACCGCCGTGGTGGCCAGCGGCAAGATCTCCGAGAAGCTCAGCCTGCGTTATGGCGTGGGGGTGTTCGAGCCGGCCAACACCATCGCCTTGCGCTATTTGCTGAGCAAGAAGGTGTACCTGGAAGTGGCCAGCGGCGTGGCCAGCTCCCTGGATATTTTCTACAAGCGCGATTTCTGATCCGTCCACGGTAATGGTGGGAGCCTGGCTCCCACCATTTATCCGCTAATTAGCAAGCAACCTAACTATTCGTTTGACATTCGCTGCCTAGGCAGTAACATCGTGACATACATTCACTGCTTAGGCAGTTAATAGGTTGATCTCGATGAAGCACTTCACCCCCGAAAACTTCCACAACTGCCACCTCGGCCTGCTGCTGGGCCGGGCTGCGCTGCTCAAAGACAAGATCATCGACACCCACATGGAACCCCACGGCATCACGGCCGCGCAGTTCAAGGTGTTGATCATCATGGCCCAGTACGGCGTCGACACCCCCGCCGAGCTGTGCCGCAACCTGTCGTTGGACAGCGGCTCCATGACCCGCATGCTCGACCGCCTGGAACAAAAGGACCTGCTGGCGCGCAAGCGTTCCGAGCAGGACCGGCGCCAGGTGCAGTTGGTGCTGACCGCCGAAGGCCAGCGCGTGGCCGACATGCTGCCGCACATCGGTGCCCAGGCCCTGAACCAGTTGGCGGGCGCCCTGGAGCCGGGTGAATTGCAAACCCTGGAAAAAATCCTGAAGAAAATTCTGATAGCTGCGGGTGACCCCATCACCATCCAGCGGGTAGGTAGTGCATGAACAATCGCTCCTTGCGTGCCGGCCTCAGCCTTGTGCTGGTGGCCATGACTATGGCCGGTTGTGCCAATTTCAGCGGCTTGGACACAGAAGGCAAACGCCTCGAAGCCAATAACCTGCAAACCGGCAAATCCCTCAGCGGCGTGACCCTGTCCACCGCTGCCTGGCCCACCGCCGACTGGTGGAAAGGCCTTGGCGATCCACAGCTCGACGGCCTGATCCAGGAAGCCCTGCAGAACAGCCCCGACATGCAAGTGGCCAGCGCCCGCGCTCACCAGGCCGAAGCCGCTGCCTATGCCGCCGACGCCGAGCGCATGCCGACCCTGGATGCCAGCGCCGGTGTCAGCCGTTCGCGCCTGGCCAAGGACCAGGACCCGTTGGGCCAGGGCGATGCCTACGCCACCGTGCGCAACATCGGTGCCAGTTTCAATTACAACTTCGACCTGTGGGGCGGCCAGCGCGCCGCCTGGGAAGCCGCGCTGGGCCAGGCCCGCGCCGCCGAAGTCGACCAACAGGCCGCGCGCCTGACCCTGGCGGCCAACGTCGCCAAGGCCTACAGCGACCTGGGCCAGGCCCATATCGTGCGTGACCTGGCCAATGATGACCTCAAGCGCACCCGGCAGATGCTCGACCTGGGCCAGCGTCGCCTGAACTCCGGGATCGACAGCCAGTACCAGTACCAGCAAACCGAAAGCCTGGAAGCCAGCTCCCAGTCGCAACTGATCGATGCGGAAAAACAACTGCAGAGCGCGAAGATCGCCCTCGCGGTGTTGCTCGGCAAAGGCCCGGACCGTGGCAGCGAACTGGTACGCCCCAACGTGCTCAAGCCGAGCGCGGTTGCGGTGCCTTCGGTGTTGCCTGCCGAGCTGGTGGGCCGTCGCCCGGACCTGATCGCCGCACGCTGGCGGGTGGAGGCGGCGAGCAAGAACATCGCGGCCAGCAAGACCCGTTTCTACCCCAACCTCAACCTGAGCGCGAGCGCCGGGGCCGAGTCGTTGCTGGGGGATGCGATGTTTGGTTCGGCCAGCCGCTTCTTCAGCATTGCGCCGACCGTCTCGCTGCCGATCTTCGACGGCGGCCGCCTGCGCGCCGACCTTGACGCTCGCGACGCCGACTACGACCTGGCCGTGGCCCAGTACAACAAAACCCTGGTGCAAGCCTTGGGCGATATCGGCAACACACTCTCGCAATTGCGCGAGACCGGCCGGCAGATCCAGGCCCAGCAACACGCCGCTGACATTGCCCAGCAGTCCTACGACACCGGCGTCCAGCGTTACAGCTCAGGTATCGGCAATTACCTGGACGTGCTCAGCATCGAACAGCAACTGCTCCAGGCCCAGCGTCAGTTGGCCACCCTGAATGCCGAGCAAATCGATCTTTCGATTCAACTGATGCAGGCCCTGGGCGGCGGTTTCCACGCCGATAACGTGGCCTCGACCACCCCAGCCACGCGCACTGAATAATTCAAGGTACTTGTCATGGCCACTGCCGAAACCAGCAACAACGCTCCTGAAACAAACAAGGCTGAACAACCCAACACCAGTAACCCGCGCAAACGCAAAGTCATGCTGTTTGTGCTGGCGCTGATCGTCATCCTCGGCGCCCTGGGCGTGTGGGGTTGGTACGAATTGTATGGTCGCTTCAGCGAAAGCACCGACGACGCCTACGTCAATGGCAACGTGGTGGAAATCACCCCGCTGGTGACCGGCACCGTGGTGAGCATCGGCGCCGACGACGGCGACCTGGTGCATGAAGGCCAGGTGCTGATCAACTTCGACCCCAACGACGCGGCCGTCGGCCTGCAAAGTGCCCAGGCCAACCTGGCCCGCACCGTGCGCCAGGTGCGTGGTTTGTACAGCAACGTCGATGGCATGAAAGCCCAGGTGCTGGCGCAACAAGCCAACGTGCAAAAGGCCCAGGACAACTACAACCGACGCAAGAACCTCGCTGCCGGCGGGGCGATTTCCCAGGAAGAACTGTCCCACGCCCGTGACGACCTGACCTCGGCGCAAAACGCCTTGGCCAACGTGCAGCAACAGTTCAAGACCAGCAGCGCCCTGGTGGATGACACGGTGATTTCGTCCCACCCGGACGTGCAGGCTGCCGCCGCACAGTTGCGCCAGGCTTACCTGACCAACGCCCGCAGCACCCTGATCGCACCGGTGACCGGCTATGTGGCCAAGCGTACCGTGCAACTGGGCCAGCGGGTCCAGCCGGGTACTGCACTGATGGCGGTGATCCCGCTGGATCAACTGTGGATCGACGCCAACTTCAAGGAAACCCAGCTGCGCAATATGCGTATCGGCCAGCCGGTGGATATCGAATCCGATATCTACGGCAGCGACGTGAAATTCAGTGGCACCGTCGACAGCCTCGGCGCGGGCACGGGCAGCGCGTTTGCCTTGCTGCCGGCGCAGAACGCCACAGGTAACTGGATCAAGATCGTGCAACGGGTGCCAGTGCGTATCCATGTGAACGCCGATGAGTTGGCCAAGCACCCGCTGCGCGTGGGCCTGTCCACCGTGGTCGACGTCGACCTGCACGACCAGAGCGGCCCGGTACTGGCCCAGCAGGCGCCGCAGAAGGCGTCGTTCACCACCAACGTTTACGACCGCCAGTTGGCCGAAGCCGACGCGATGATCACCCAATTGATCCATGACAACAGCGTCGCCGCTCCCAAGGCTGCCCAGCGCTGATTCGCCAATCCATCAGCTGCGGCCCCGGCGGCCGTAGCGCCAATCATGTTGCACAGGATTCGCGATGAGTAACGCTAACGCCTCCTTCACGCCGCCCAGCTTGCTGATGGCCACCATCGGCCTGTCCCTGGCGACCTTCATGCAGGTGCTCGACACCACCATCGCCAACGTGGCGTTGCCGACGATTTCCGGCAACCTCGGCGTGAGTTCGGAGCAGGGCACCTGGGTCATCACCTCGTTTGCCGTGAGCAACGCCATCGCGCTGCCGCTCACCGGCTGGCTGAGCCGTCGCTTCGGCGAGGTGAAGCTGTTTCTGTGGGCCACCATCCTGTTTGTGCTGGCCTCGTTTCTCTGCGGTATTTCCACCTCGATGCCCGAGCTGATCGGCTTTCGGGTATTGCAAGGCCTGGTTGCCGGCCCGTTGTACCCGATGACCCAGACGCTGCTGATCGCGGTCTATCCCCCCGCCAGGCGTGGCATGGCCCTGGCGTTGCTGGCGATGGTCACGGTGGTGGCGCCGATTGCCGGGCCGATCCTCGGCGGCTGGATTACCGACAGCTACAGCTGGCCGTGGATCTTCTTTATCAACGTACCCATCGGCATCTTTGCCGTGATGGTGGTGCGCTCGCAACTGAAGAAACGCCCGGTGGTCACCAGCTACCAGCCGATGGACTACGTCGGCTTGCTCAGCCTGATCGTCGGCGTCGGCGCCTTGCAGATCATCCTCGACAAGGGCAACGACCTGGACTGGTTCGAGTCGAATTTCATCATCATCGGCGCGGTGATCTCGGCTGTCGCCCTGGCGGTGTTCGTGATCTGGGAAATGACCGACGAGCACCCGGTGGTCAACCTGCGGCTGTTCGCCTATCGCAACTTTCGCATCGGCACGATTGTGTTGGTACTCGGGTACGCGGGTTTCTTCGGGATCAACCTGATCCTGCCGCAATGGCTGCAAACCCAGATGGGCTACACCGCCACCTGGGCGGGCCTGGCGGTGGCGCCGATCGGGATTCTGCCGGTGTTGATGTCGCCATTTGTGGGCAAGTACGCGCACAAGTTCGACCTGCGGCTGCTGGCGGGGCTGGCGTTCCTGGCGATTGGCTTGAGTTGCTTCATGCGCGCCGGGTTTACCAATGAAGTGGACTTCACCCACATCGCCCTGGTGCAGTTGTTCATGGGGATCGGCGTAGCGCTGTTCTTCATGCCGACCTTGAGCATCCTGATGTCCGACCTGCCGCCGGCGCAAATCGCCGACGGCGCTGGCCTGGCGACCTTCCTGCGGACCCTGGGCGGCAGCTTTGCGGCCTCATTGACCACCTGGATCTGGATTCGCCGGGCGGACCAGCACCATGCCTACATGAGCGAAAACATGACCACCTACGACTCGGCCACCCGGGACGCCTTGCAGGCGCTCGGCGGGGCAGGGCACAAGGCGTATGCGCAGTTGGACCAGATACTGACGAGCCAGGCGTACATGATGTCCACCGTGGATTACTTCACGTTGCTGGGGTGGATGTTCATGGCGTTGATCGTGATTGTATGGCTGGCGAAACCGCCGTTTGCAGCGAAGGCGGGGCCGGAGGCTTCTGGCCACTAAGCCTCAATCCATGATCATTCCCACGCTCCGCGTGGGAATGCCGCTTTGATGATCGTTCCCACGCTCTGCGTGGGAATGCCGCTTTGGACGCTCTGCGTCCGCTTTTGAAGGTCGTGACGCAGAGCGTCACAGGATGCATTCCCGCGCAGAGCGTGGGAACGATCTGGGTCAAGCACCGGGCAAGGCCAACTGCGGGTTGACGAAGTCAAACGCCGCCAGTTGAAACCCTTGCTCATCCACCTGCAATGCCCACCCTTGCTTGTCCCAATCCCCCAGCACAATGCGCTTGGCCGCTTGCTCGCCAATCTGCAACTTGTGAATCGCCGGGCGGTGGGTGTGGCCATGCACCAACGTACGCACGCCGAACTGCTGCATCACCCTCGGCACTTCCTCGGGCGTTACATCGACAATGTCGTTGGTCTTCATTCGCGTCTGCGCGCGGCTTTCACTGCGCAGCTTGCGCGCCAGCTTGTGCCGCGTGCGCAAGGGCAGGTGGCGCAGGATGAACAGCGTGATGGGGTTACGCAGGATGCGCCGCAGCTTCATATAGCCAAGGTCGCGGGTACACAGGCTGTCGCCGTGCATCAACAGCACGGGCTCGCCTGCGAGTTGCACCACACTCGGGTCCTTGAGCAAGGTTGCGCCTGCGGCTTTACAGAACGCCTTGCCGATCAGGAAATCCCGGTTGCCATGCATGATGAAAATCTGGGTGCCGCTGTCGCTCAGCTCGCGCAGGGCCAGGCAAATCGAACGCTGGAAGGGCGTCATCCCATCGTCGCCAATCCAGGCTTCAAAGAAGTCCCCCAGAATGTACAACGCCTGGGCGGAACGGGCGCGGCCGTTCAGTAAATCCAGAAACGCCCGGGTTATGTCCGGGCGCTCCTCTTCCAGATGCAAATCTGAAATCAGCAATATCACTCAACGATCTCGGCTTTCTCGACGATAACGTCTTCTACCGGTACGTCCTGGTGACCTGCCTTGCCGGTGGTTTGCACACCCTTGATCTTGTCGACAACGTCCTGGCCTTCGGTGACTTTACCGAATACCGCGTAGCCCCAGCCCTGCACGTTCTTGCCGCTGTGGTTCAGGAAGGTGTTGTCGGCGACGTTGATGAAGAACTGCGCGGAGGCCGAATGCGGCTCCATGGTACGGGCCATGGCGACGGTGTACTTGTCGTTGGAAAGGCCGTTGTCCGCTTCGTTCTGGATGCTTGGACGCTTGTCTTTCTTTTCTTTCATGCCAGGCTCGAAACCGCCGCCCTGGACCATGAAGTTGCCGATGACACGGTGGAAAACAGTGTTTTCGTAGTGGCCGGCTTTAACGTACTCGATGAAGTTGGCGACGGTGATCGGCGCTTTCTCGGCGTTCAGCTCGATGACGATGTCACCGTGGTTGGTGGTCAGTTTGACTTGAGTCATGTTCACTACTCTTTCAAGGAATTCGTGGGTTTGGGCGTTTTGCGCCTTACCTGCTTGGCAAAAAACGGCAGCCAAGGCGCGCAGTTTAGCGTGACCTGCGGGAATTTCGAGGTGGTTTTTTACCGCCCGTGCAATAAATGCAGCAGTTTTTGGCCACGCTCTGTCAGGGCCTTGACAGCATCGGCTATGATAAGCCCTTTGTTTGTCGGCCTCACCCGGCCAAGTACTTCGTCTGTTCAAGGATCCTATGAGCAAGCCCACTGTCGACCCTACCTCGAATTCCAAGGCCGGACCTGCCGTCCCGGTCAATTTCCTGCGCCCGATCATCCAGGCGGACCTGGATTCGGGCAAGCACACGCAGATCGTCACCCGCTTCCCGCCTGAGCCCAACGGTTACCTGCACATCGGCCACGCCAAGTCGATCTGTGTGAACTTCGGCCTGGCCCAGGAGTTCGGTGGCGTCACGCACCTGCGTTTCGACGACACCAACCCGGCCAAGGAAGACCAGGAATACATCGACGCCATCGAGAGCGACATCAAGTGGCTGGGCTTCGAATGGTCCGGTGAAGTGCGCTATGCCTCCAAGTATTTCGACCAGTTGTTCGACTGGGCCGTCGAGTTGATCAAGGCCGGCAAGGCCTACGTAGACGACCTGACCCCGGAGCAAGCCAAGGAATACCGTGGCACCCTGACCGAGCCGGGCAAGAATAGCCCGTTCCGCGACCGTTCGGTGGAAGAGAACCTGGACTGGTTCAACCGCATGCGCGCCGGTGAGTTCCCGGACGGCGCCCGTGTACTGCGTGCCAAGATCGACATGGCCTCGCCGAACATGAACCTGCGCGACCCGATCATGTACCGCATCCGCCACGCCCATCACCACCAGACCGGTGACAAGTGGTGCATCTACCCGAACTACGACTTCACCCACGGTCAGTCGGACGCCATCGAAGGCATCACCCACTCCATCTGCACCCTGGAGTTCGAAAGCCACCGTCCTCTGTACGAATGGTTCCTCGACAGCCTGCCGGTACCGGCGCACCCGCGTCAGTACGAGTTCAGCCGCCTGAACCTGAACTACACCATCACCAGCAAGCGCAAGCTCAAGCAACTGGTCGATGAAAAGCACGTGTTTGGCTGGGACGACCCGCGCATGTCGACGCTGTCGGGCTTCCGCCGCCGTGGCTACACCCCGGCATCGATCCGCAATTTCTGCGAGATGGTCGGCACCAACCGCTCCGACGGCGTGGTCGACTACGGCATGCTCGAATTCAGCATCCGTCAGGACCTCGACGCGAACGCCCCGCGCGCCATGTGCGTGCTGCGTCCGTTGAAGGTGGTGATCACCAACTACCCGGAAGGCCAGGTCGAAAACCTCGAACTGCCACGTCATCCGCAGAAAGAAGAACTCGGCGTGCGCAAGCTGCCGTTCGCCCGTGAAATCTACATCGACCGCGATGACTTCATGGAAGAGCCGCCAAAAGGCTACAAGCGCCTGGAGCCGAACGGCGAAGTGCGCCTGCGCGGCAGCTACGTGATCCGTGCCGACGAAGCGATCAAGGACGCCGATGGCAACATCGTCGAACTGCGTTGCTCCTACGACCCGGACACCCTGGGCAAGAACCCGGAAGGCCGCAAGGTCAAAGGTGTGGTGCACTGGGTGCCGGCGGCGGCCAGCGTCGAGTGCGAAGTGCGCCTGTACGATCGCCTGTTCCGCTCGCCGAATCCCGAGAAGGCCGAAGACAGTGCCAGTTTCCTGGACAACATCAACCCTGACTCGCTGCAAGTTCTCACGGGTTGTCGTGCCGAGCCATCGCTTGGCGACGCACAGCCGGAAGACCGTTTCCAGTTCGAGCGCGAAGGTTACTTCTGCGCGGATATCAAGGACTCGAAACCCGGTGCTCCGGTATTCAACCGTACCGTGACCTTGCGTGATTCGTGGGGCCAGTGATTCTGTTTTAAGGAACTGTCGTGCTAACGATCTACAACACACTCAGCAAGACCAAAGAAGTCTTCAAGCCGCTGGATGGCAACAAGGTGCGCATGTACGTGTGCGGCATGACCGTGTACGACTACTGCCACATCGGCCACGGCCGCAGCATGGTTGCCTTCGACCTGGTGACCCGCTGGTTGCGTTTCAGCGGTTATGACCTGACGTATGTGCGCAACATCACCGACATCGACGACAAGATCATCAATCGCGCCAACGAAAACGGCGAGTCGTTCGACGCGCTGACCGAGCGCATGATTGCTGCGATGCACGAGGACGAGGCACGCCTCAACATCCTCAAGCCGGACATGGAACCGCGCGCCACGGACCATATCCCGGGCATGCACGCGATGATCCAGACCCTGATCGACAAGGGTTACGCCTACGCCCCGGGCAATGGCGACGTGTACTACCGCGTCGCCAAGTTCATGGGCTACGGCAAGCTGTCGCGCAAGAAAATCGAAGACCTGCGCATCGGTGCGCGGATCGAAGTCGACGAAGCCAAGCAAGACCCGCTGGACTTCGTGCTGTGGAAAGGCACCAAGCCCGGCGAGCCGAGCTGGGAGTCGCCATGGGGCGCCGGGCGTCCGGGCTGGCACATCGAATGCTCGGTGATGTCCACCTGCTGCCTGGGCGAGACCTTCGACATTCATGGCGGCGGCAGCGACCTTGAGTTCCCGCACCACGAAAACGAAATCGCCCAGAGCGAAGCGGCCACCGGCAAGACCTACGCCAACGCGTGGATGCACTGCGGCATGATTCGCATCAATGGCGAGAAGATGTCCAAGTCCTTGAACAACTTCTTCACCATTCGCGACGTGCTGGAAAAGTACCATCCGGAAGTGGTGCGCTACCTGTTGGTGTCGAGCCATTACCGCAGCGCGATCAACTATTCGGAAGACAACCTCAAGGACGCCAAGGGCGCCCTGGAGCGTTTCTACCACGCGTTGAAAGGCCTGCCCTCCGTGGCGCCTGCGGGCGGCGAAGCGTTTGTCGCGCGGTTCACCGAAGTGATGAACGACGACTTCGGTACGCCTGAGGCCTGCGCGGTGCTGTTTGAAATGGTGCGTGAGATCAACCGCCTGCGCGAGAGCGATCTCGACGCAGCGGCGGGGCTTGCCGCACGTTTGAAAGAGCTGGCGAGCGTGCTGGGCGTATTGCAGATGGAAGCCGATGACTTCCTGCAGGCGGGCGCTGAAGGGCGTGTGGATGCCGCTGAAGTTGATGCGCTGATCCAGGCACGCTTGACTGCCCGGGCCAACAAGGACTGGGCGGAGTCTGACCGTATCCGTGACCAACTGACCGCGATGGGTGTGGTGTTGGAAGACGGGAAGGGCGGGACGACGTGGCGGTTGGCTGATCAGGCTTGATTGGTGATTGCTGAATGAAAAACGCCCCGACTGGTTCGGGGCGTTTTTTTTGGCCTGTCTATCCGTTATTCAGGGGGCGGTTCTTACAGCGTGTCTTGGACGGGACACCTGTGCGGGGACATGGTTGACGCATCGAGGGGCGAGCAAGCCATCTCAAGATCAAACGCAGAGCTGCTTAATGTGGGAGCGGGCTTGCTCGCGAAGAACATGAGGGCGCCGCGTTGAATCAGGACGCCCACATCATCGTTAACGACC
>NZ_JBSVWQ010000123.1:0-17152 GCF_054071215.1 Pseudomonas sp. SDO5522_S412
ATATCAACTGAAAGGACGCATTCGCGAGCAAGCCCGCTCCCACATTTTGATCTTCACAAGGCTTTAGATACCTTGTGGGGTTTCTTCGCCACCCAGTGCCTCAACCAACGCCGGCAGGAAGTCGCCAAACGTCAGCATCATCAGGGTAAAGCTGGCGTCCTGCTGGCCCAGTGCTTCGTCGCCGCCGTCCTGTTCAGCCTGATCCTGCAGCAGGTCTTCGAACTTCAGGCGCTTGACGGTCATTTTGTCGTCCAGCATGAAGGACAGCTTGTCCTGCCAAGCCAGGGACAACTGGGTCACGACTTTGCCGGTGGTCAGGTGCAGTTGGATCTCTTCGCCGGTCAGGTCCTGGCGTTTGCAGCGCACGATGCCGCCGTCTTCGTGGGTGTCGCGCAGTTCGCATTCGTCGAGGACGAAGAAGTCATCGGCCGGTTTCTGGGTGGTGACCCAGTCGGTCATGATGGCGGTTGGCGCGGTTTTCACGGTCAGCGGACGTACCGGCAGGGTGCCGATCACTTCACGCAGGGTGGACAGCAGGTCTTCGGCACGTTTCGGGCTGGCCGAGTTCACCAGGATCAGGCCCTGTTTCGGCGCGATGGCGGCGAAGGTCGACGAGCGACGGATAAACGCGCGCGGCAGGAAGGCCTGGATGATTTCATCCTTGATCTGGTCGCGTTCCTTTTTGTAGACCTTGCGCATTTGCTCGGCTTCGATCTCTTCGACCTTTTCCTTCACCGCGTCACGCACCACGCTACCCGGCAGGATACGTTCTTCCTTGCGCGCAGCGATCAGCAGGAAATCACCGCTGACGTGTACCAGTGGCGCGTCTTCGCCTTTACCGAAAGGGGCGACGAAACCGTAAGTGGTCAACTCCTGGCTTGCACAAGGGCGCGCCAGTTTGGTGGCCAGTGCAGTTTCCAACGCCTCGGCATCAACAGGCAGATCTTGGGTCAGGCGATAGATAAGCAGGTTTTTGAACCACATGGGGTGAGCCTCTCCTTATATACAAAGGGGGGCATTATTCTCCTCATGGCGTCATAGGCCAACCCTCGCTAAGCCATTGGAAGGCCTGAAAAAAATTATTTAAGAAAGTGCTTGCCAGACCATGGGTCGCTCCGTAGAATGCGCGCCACACCGAAAGTGAAGGGTGATTAGCTCAGCTGGGAGAGCGTCTGCCTTACAAGCAGAATGTCGGCGGTTCGATCCCGTCATCACCCACCATTCGCTTTATGTGTTACGCGCAGCGGTAGTTCAGTCGGTTAGAATACCGGCCTGTCACGCCGGGGGTCGCGGGTTCGAGTCCCGTCCGCTGCGCCATATTCGGTCACCTGGAACGCTGAACGCCAGGTACCACAGGAAGCCCGCTCATTGAGCGGGCTTTTTGCTGTCTGGGGTTTGCTAAAACCATCAGTCAGAAAAACGCCCCCGATCATGTACCGTGATCGGGGGCGTTTTTGATTGGGTTCAGAAATCCCAGCGGGTGGTGACCATAAAGTTGCGCGGCTCACCATAAGCGGCGGAGTTATAGAAGCCGATGTTGGTGTAGTAGGACTTGTCGAAGATGTTGTTGACGTTCAGCGTCGCCGACACGTTCTTGGTGATCTGGTAACGGGTCATCAAGTCCACCAGCCAGTACGCCTCCTGGGAGAACTCTTCATAACCGCCATGGGGGGTGTTGTAGATGTCCTGCCAGCCCACGCTTTGCCAGCGCACGCCACCGCCGACGGTCAGCTTGTCCAGGTCGCCTTTGAGCTTATAAGTGGTGTACAGCTTGACCTGGTCTTCGGGCTCGAACGTGGAAATCTTCTGGTCCTGGTCGTCACGCACCACCTTGTGGGTGTAGCCGGCCTGAATCTGCCAGCCCGGGCTCAACTCGCCGGACACTTCAAGCTCGTAGCCCTTGGTGACGGCCTTGGTGCCTTTGTAGGCATAGTTCTGCGGTGTAGGTTTCAGGTTGTTGTAGTCGTCGTCGGAAACGGCGCGGTTGTTTTCATGGACCTCGAAGTACGCTGCGCTGGCGTTCAGGCGTCCGTCGAAGAAATCAGCCTTCATGCCCAGCTCGTAGTTTTGGCCTTCGTCCGGCTCAAGCAACTGGTTTTGCCGGTCGCGGTTGTAGTTCTCCTGGGGCATGAAGATATCGGTGTAGCTGGCGTAGACCGAGTAGGTTTCATCCAGGTCATACACCACGCCGACATACGGTACGAAGCGTCCGGTCTCGCGGTAGGACGGGTTATTGCCGGTCAGGTGGTAATTGACCACGCGGCCACCGAGCAGCAGCTTCAGGTCATCGGCCAGGTTCAGGCGTGTGGTCATGTAGGCGCCGGTCTGGCGAATGGTGTCGTCGATGTATTGCTGCGGCGCGCCCCAGTAAGGTTGGGGGGCGTGGCCGTGCCAGTTATTGAAGTCGACGAGGTTGGGGGCGAGGTTCCAGTAGCCCTTGCCGTTCCAGTCCGAAATGCCGATGGAGCCGCCCACCACCAGTTCATGCTCACGGCCGCCCAGGCTGAAGGGGCCGCTTGCGTACAGGTCGGCGGAGTCGCTGACGGTTTCCCCGGTGTATTTTTGCGAAGTGACATGTGCGGTGCCGTCTGCACGGGGCTCGTCACCCTGAATCGAAGCCATCAGTGCATGGTAGCCGTTGATCTTGTGGTCCAGTTGCAGTTTAGTCACCCAGCCGTTGCCGAGGTCATGTTCAAGCATGGCGAAGGCGGTACGGGTGTATTGCTCCCAACTGCTCCAGTTGGCCGCGTTGTTGAACGAGCGCTTTACGCTATTGCGATCGCCATTGGCGTTGATCAGCGGAAAACTGCCGGACCAGCTCGAGGCGGTGGGCAGGCTGTCCTGATAGTCGCCGCCCACGGTCAGCATCGTGTCGGGGGACAGGTCGAATTCCATGATGCCGTAGTACACCGGGCTTTTGCGCGAGTAACGGTCCATGAACGAGCGCTTGTCCTGATACGCCGCGACGGCCCGGCCACGGACGTTGCCGCTTTCGGTCATCGGGCCGCTGACGTCCAGTTCGCTGCGGTAGTTGTCCCAGGAGCCCGCGCCGAGGCTGGCATGGCCCTGGAAGTCAGCCGTGGGTTTCTTGCGCACCAGGTTGATCGTGGCACCCAATGAGCCCGCACCCGTGAGCAGGCCGGTGGCGCCTTTAAGCACTTCGACCCGATCATAGATCGCCATGTCGCTCAGGGTATTGCCCGCCGAATAGGCGACGTTGCGCGCGGTGGAAGGAATGCCGTCGTACTGGAAGTTATTGATGGAGAAACCGCGGGCGTAGTAGTTGGTGCGGTCGGTGTCGAAGGCCGACACGGTGATGCCCGGGGTGTGGCGCATCACGTCGTCGACGTTGTTCAGGCCGAAGTCATCCATGTGTTTGCGGGTGACGACGGTCACCGATTGCGGGGTTTCCTTGGGGGTCAGCACCAGCCGCGTCGCAGTCGCGATGCTGCCTGGAGTGTAGGAATCAGTCCCTTCAGTAACGTTGCCCAACTGGTTGGAGCTGACCTGGGTCGGGCCTAGTTCCATGGCGTCGGTGGCCGCAGGGTCAGCTTCGAGCGCGTACACCTGATCACCTTTGATCACGCGGTAGCCGCTGCCCTGTAACAGCCTGCCGAACCCTGCGTCCACGCTATAAGTGCCTTTCAGCCCCGGCCCATTCAGCCCCTGCAGGTTCTGGGACTGGAACACGATAGCCACGCCCGCTTGCTGGGCGAACTGGTTAAGTGTGGCGCCCAGCGGCCCGGCAGGTATGTCGTAGGCTTGGGCCGCAACGTTTACCGTGTCGGCCTGGGCCAGATGGGTATTGAGCAGCGTCGTTGCGAGCAGTGTGAGGGTCAGCGGCGCGCTGCTCAGCAGGCGTCTGCGGGGTTTGGAAGGGAGCGGCATGACGATGGCAGTCCTTTAGTTATCGATATACCTTCCTTGACGGGTAGCTTTAAACAAAGCGGAAACAATTTGGATAATTATTTTTTGCTCTCGGTATCCGGGCTGACGATCATCAGCCACGGCGTAAAGGTTTTCAGCGTGATCGGCAGGGTTTGAGCCAGCATCTGCAAGGTGCGGTCGGTGTCATCCAGGGGAAGTACGGCCGAGACCTTGAGACTGGCCAGTGCGGCGCGATCAAACTGCAAGCGGCCCGAACGGTGACGGGCGATCTCATCCAGCACTTCCGGCAACGGTCGGTTATCCACCACCAGTTGATGGCGGCGCCAGGCCCCATTGATGCTCGCCGTATCGATGCTGCCGGAGAGGCGCACGGCATCTTTGCTGAGTCGCGCCTGTGAGCCGGCGTCCACTTCCAGCGTCTGCTGGCCATTCGCGCTTTGGGCGGCAACGCGGGATTCGAGCATGCTCAGCACCGTAACGTCATCCTCGCGCCTGACCACAAATCGCGTACCCAGGGCGCGCAGGGTGCCTTGGGCGGTCTGCACCACAAATGGCCGTTCGCCATCGTGGGCCACTTCCACCAGGATCTCGCCTTGCAGCAATTCGATGCGGCGCTGCCGGCTGTCGAAATGCAGATTCGCCGCACTGATGCCGTTCAGGGTCAGCGTCGAGCCGTCCGCCAGCCGCAGGGTTTTCCATTCGCCGGGGCCGTTGTGCACATCGGCCATCCATTGTTGTGGATAAGGACTGTAGAGCAGCGCCATGGCGGGAAGGCCCAGGCTGCAGGCCAGTACCAATGCGCGGACGTAGTTTTTGCGCGCCTTCCCATGCCTGGGAAAGGCCGCACTCAAGGCCGCCCGGGCCGGTGCCTTTTGCCCGCGCAGGGCCTGCATCCGCGCAATCACATCTTCCATGCGCGCTGCTGATGCGGCGTGTTGCGGGCCTTGCTGCTTCCAGCGCTCGAACGCCTGGCGCTGGGCCTCGGTCAATTCACCTTCGTGCAGGCGAATCATCCATTCGGCGGCTTGTTCATCGATCTGTTGGCGGGAGGCGGGCATGTGCGGTTCAGATATCCACGCTGTGGCTGCAATGCAACAGGGCCTGGATCAAATACTTGCGTACCGTACGCTCCGACAATTTCAGGTGGCGGGCGATTTGCTGCTGGGTCAGGTCTTCGAGGTAATACAGCACAAACGCCTGACGCACATTGTCGTGCATGCCTTCCAGCATGAAGGCGATGTGCTCGAGGGCCTCCAGGGTGGTGTGGATCTGTTCGGGCGACTGGAAACCTTCCAGGGTTTCCACCGTCAGCATCAATTCCTGAAGGTAGGCGTGCTCAATCTGCTTGCGCCGTGCCTGGTCGATGATCAGCCGCCTGGCGGTGGTACTTAAATAGGCGCGGGGTTCGCGGATGGCGGTCACCGACTCGCGGGCGTGCAGAATCCGCGCGAAGGTGTCCTGCGCCACGTCGGCGGCGTTATGGGTACAGCCCAGTTTTCGGCGCAACCAAGTGAACAGCCAGCCGTGATGCTCGCTGTACAGCTCGGTAATCTCCCGTTGGAACGGCGGTTCACCCACAGACATAAGACCCGGCCCAGGTGTTATTGAGAATAATTGTTAATTGTGGGGCCAAGGCTTGGGCAAACGCAATAGACTCGCGTTTGCACCCAAAGCGCCGGTTTTGCGGGGTGCGCGGGGTCGAAGACAAAATATTTTAAATAAATTGCATTTAAATCATGACATTACGGAAAAATGCTATAGAATGCGCCCCACACCGAAAGTGAAGGGTGATTAGCTCAGCTGGGAGAGCGTCTGCCTTACAAGCAGAATGTCGGCGGTTCGATCCCGTCATCACCCACCATTCGCTTTATGTGTTACGCGCAGCGGTAGTTCAGTCGGTTAGAATACCGGCCTGTCACGCCGGGGGTCGCGGGTTCGAGTCCCGTCCGCTGCGCCATATTCGGTCACCTGGAACGCTGAACGCCAGGTACCACAGGAAGCCCGCTCATTGAGCGGGCTTTTTTGTGCCTGGGATTCAGCTCAACGACTGAATGCCCGGTTCGGTTTGCACGGGTGCGATGCTGTTTCGCCCCATGAAGGCCAGGACCACCAACGCCGTCAGCACGGTGAATCCCGCGAGCAGTTGCAGCAAGGTGTTGAACCCCGCGATGTAGGCGCTGCGCAGTGCTTCCAGCGGAAGGGCGGCCGAGGCCAGTTGCACGTTGCCCATGACCAGGCCTTGGGCAATCACTGACACGTCGGCCCCTGCGAGACCCTTCAGGTGATGTGCCACCAATGCGCCCAATACCGCCATCGTAATCGCCAGCGCCACGCCTTCACTGGCCACGCGGGTGGTGTTGAAAATCCCCGCCGCCATTCCCGCGCGCTCCTTGGGCACCACGCTGATCGCCAAGCCATCCATCAAACCCCACGGCAGCCCGGTGCCGATCCCGATGACCAGCATTGCGGCGATGGTCTGCGCAGGCTGGTTGGCCAGGCTTAATCCCCACAGGCCCACCGCCGCGATCAGCAAGCCAATGGCACACAACAGTCCTGCTGAGAGCCAGCGGGTCAGCGATGCGGCGATCATCGGCACCACCAGCATCGGTGCCGATAACGCGAGCATCATCAAACCCGCGTCCAGCGCGCTGGCGCCTTCCACACCGATAAACCGCAGGGGCAGCAACACGATCAGCACGATGTAGCAGTAACAGGTACCGATCGGCAGGAGCTGCACGCCAATAAAACGCGGGAAGCGAAACAGCCGCAGCTCCAGCATCGGTTGGCTGGAGCGGTTTTCGACGAGGACAAACACCAGCAAAAACACCGCCGCCGCGATCAGCAGGGCATCAACCAGCGGCGACGTCCAGCCGTGCTCCGGCGCGAGGATCACCGCCGTGGTCAGGGCCACCAGCATCGCGGAAAACGTCAGTACACCAGCGGTGTCCAGCCGCATCGCTTGCGGGTCGCGGCTTTCACGCATTTTGGGCGCGGCAAACAGCAGCGAAATACCGGCCAATAATGCAGTGCCGAGAAAAATCGAGCGCCAGCCCCAGTGCTCGATCAGCACCCCCGACAGCAATGGCCCAAACGCCAGGCCTGCACCGAATGTGGTGCCCAGCAAGCTGAAGGCGCGGGTGCGGGCATGGCCGTCAAACTCCTGGGCCAGCGCCGCACAGCCACTGGCCAATGCCGTAGCCGCCGCGACGCCCTGCACACCACGCAACACATCCAGCCAGAAAATCCCCGGTGCCACTGCCAGCAGCAAGGAGACCACGGTAAACAGCGCCATGCCCCACAAGAAAAGACGCTTTCTCCCATAGAGGTCGGCGAGGGTGCCGGCGGCCATCAACAGGCTGCCGAAACTCAGCATGAACGCGTTGGTGATCCACGCCAGCTGGCTGG
Source organism: Pseudomonas sp. SDO5522_S412 (assembly GCF_054071215.1). NCBI lineage: Bacteria > Pseudomonadati > Pseudomonadota > Gammaproteobacteria > Pseudomonadales > Pseudomonadaceae > Pseudomonas > Pseudomonas sp. SDO5522_S412. The sequence goes on from NZ_JBSVWQ010000123.1 coordinate 7,294, forward strand.
GCTGGGCGGCAAATGCCTGGCCGATAAAGGGCGTGGCGACGGCGCCGCCGGTAAAGCTCATGGGCAATACCAGGGCGGCCAGGCAAATGGCCGCCAGGATGGAATATCGGCCATGGGCGGGCGCAGATTCGGTTGTAGTGGTCATAGGGGCATTCCCGCGAGTTTGAAGATTAAAAGACTCTAATCAGGATGCAATCGCGGATAAACGGGCTTACATTCCTTTCATAACGGACTTGATGGATGCAATGACGTGACCGATAACCTGAGCGGCGTGATCGCCTTCGTGAAAACCGCGGAAGCCCTGAGCTTCACCGGCGCGGCCCGGGCGATGGGGATTTCCGCTTCGGCGGTGGGCAAGAATGTCGCCAAGCTTGAGGCGTCACTGAATGTGCGGCTGTTGCACCGCAGTACGCGCAAGGTCAGCCTCACCGCCGAAGGCCAATTGTTCTACGAGCGCAGTCGGAAAATTCTCGACGACCTGCAAGACGCCCGCGCCATGCTTTCCCATGCGATGCAGGCACCCCGGGGCAAACTGCGGGTCAGCCTGCCCACCATCGGTTATCGCTTTCTCTTTCCGCACATGATGGCGTTCCGCAAAGCCTACCCCGAGATCGAGCTGGAGCTGGATTTCAACGATCATCTGGTGGACGTGATCGAGGAGGGCTTCGACGTGGTCATCCGCAGCGGCGGTCTGGCGGACTCGACCCTGATGGCCCGCAAACTGGGACCGTTCAGGTTTGTGCTGTGCGCGTCACCCGAGTACCTGCGGGCCAACGGTCGGCCAGAGTCCCTGAGCGATTTGGAGCATCACCCGTGCTTGCGTTACCGCTTCGCCACCACCGGCAAAATCATGGACTGGACCTTGTCCGCCAACCCGGCCATTACCCAGTTGCGCCTGCCCACCGCCCTGACCTTGAACAACATGGAAGCCATGCTCCGGGCCGCGATGGACGGCCATGGGATTGCCTACGTGCCGGACTTCCTGGCCCGCGAAGCCCTCGCCCAAGGCCAGCTGGAAACCGTGCTCGACGGCCATTCCGATGACCAGGGGCAGTTCTGGGCGCTGTGGCCATCCAGCCGGCACCTCTCGCCGAAAATTCGCGTGTTTGTCGATTTCGCCGCCGCGCACCTGTTCACAAGCCTACCAACCGGTAGCCCACCTGCAACTCGGTGATGAAGTACTGCGGCTGGGCCGGGTCCGCCTCCAGCTTCTGCCGCAGGTGCGCCATGTGCACCCGCAGGTAGTGGGCGCGGTCCACGTAGTCCAGGCCCCACACCTCGAGCAATAATTGCCGGTGGGTGAGCACCCGGCTCTGCCCGCGAATCATCGCGCACAGCAGGCGGTATTCGATGGGCGTCAGGTGCACCGGCAGGCCTTGGCGCCACACTTCATGGGTCGCCAGGTCCACCTCGATATCGCCAAACGCCACCTTGCTGGTGGCCGCCACGGTGCCGGTCTGCCCATGACGGCGCAGTTGCGCACGGATGCGCGCGAGCAACTCGGGTACGCCGAAGGGTTTGGTCAGGTAGTCATCGGCGCCGGCATCCAGGGCGGCGACTTTTTCCTCTTCGCGATCCCGTGCCGACAACACCAGGATCGGCACCGCCAGCCATCCCCGCAGCTCGCTGATCAGCTGTTTGCCGTCGCCGTCCGGCAGGCCCAGGTCGACGATCACCAGGTCCGGCTGACGGCTGGAAGCGTGGATCAACGCGCGTTTGACGCTGTCGGCCTCGAACACCTGGAAGCCCTCATCCTGCAGGGCGATGCCGACAAAACGGCGGATGTTGGCCTCGTCTTCAACAATCAGAATGCGTGCAGTGCTCATAGGGCGTCCATTGGGGGCGGAGTACCCGCCGGTAAAGTGATGACGAAATGCATGCCGCGCTCGCTGCCGGGTCTGGCTTCGATGCGCCCGCCGTGGGCTTCGACGATGCGCTTGGCCAGGGCCAGGCCCAGGCCGATTCCGGCGACCGAGGATTCCTGCTGGCCACGGGCAAACGGTTCGAACAGATTGGCCGGCGCGCTGCCCGGGCCGGTGTCGCTGACTTCCAGCAGGATGCTGTCGGAAACGGAACGGGCGGTAACGGTGATGACCGTGCCAGGCGGGGTGTATTTGGCGGCGTTGTCCAGCAGGTTGACCAGCACCCGTTCGATCAGCAGCGCGTCGACTTCCACCAGCGGTAATTGCGGGTCCAGCGTCGTATTCACCACATGCCGGGCCAGTGGCTCACGCAACTGGCGCAGGGCGCTGCCGACGATCTCTTCCAGCAAATGCCATTGCCGGTTGAGTCGCACACCGCGCTCCTGCATGCGGGCCATGTCCAGCAAGTTTTCGATCAAGCGTTGCATCGAAGTCGCCTGCTCATGAATACCGTGCAGCAACGCGGTCAGCGGCCCCGGCGGCGCATGGGGCAGGGCGGTGTCGGCGGCGCCGATCAGGGTGGTCAGGGGAGTGCGCAGGTCGTGGGAAATCGCCGCGAGCAAGGTGTTGCGCATTTTCTCGCCTTCCATCTGCACCATCGTGCTTTGCGCCACTTCGACGAAGTGCACGCGCTCCAGGGCAATCGCCAATTGGCTCATGCAGGCTTCCAGCAGGCGGCGCTCTTCGGGCTCGTTGAGGCGTTCGCTTTGCGCCAGTTCCAGCACCAGCACACCGCGCACGCGCATCGGCGCCTTGAGCGGCAGGTAGCAACCCTTGGCGGCGGACAAGGTGTCGGTACCCTGGCCGGCGGACTGGCCGTGGTCGTAGGTCCATTGGGCGATGCTGTCGTCGATCGGCAGCCCGCCCGCGCCCACGCTGTGCACGCCGTCCGCGGCGTCCGGCAAGGCCAGGCCGACCCGCGCCTCGAACACGCCGCTGAAAGTGCGCAGCGCCACTTCGCTGATCTGCTCCACGGTCAACGCGGCCGACAGGTCCCGGGCCAGACGCGCCAGTGAGGTTGCGCGACGTTCTCGAGCGGCGGCGGTGCGCGCTTCGTGGCGCAGGCGTGCGGTGAGCTGCCCGGTGATCAGCGCGATGCCGAGCATCAACGCGAAGGTGAAGAAATACTGGGTGTCGTTGACGGTAAACGAGTAGCGCGGCTGGACGAAAAAGAAGTCGAAACACAGCACCGCGAGCATCGCTGCCCACACGCCGGGGCCGCGTCCAAACCGCAGGGCCACCAGCACCACCGTGAGCAGGAACAGCATCACCACGTTGGCCAGGTCGAACACTTGCAGCAGCAGCGCAGCGATGGCGCTGGCGGTGAAACAGGCGAGTGTGGACCAGAGGTAGGCCATGGTTCTGCCGGGCGCTGGTGTAGGTTTTTCAATGGCAGGTACAGTGCCCGGCAGTACGCCATGGGCGATCACGATCTGGTCGATCTGCGGATGGTGCCGGCTGATCCGGTCGCTCACCGACTGATGCCAGAACCGCCATGCCCGGCGCGGGTGATGGCCGAGCACCAGGCGATTGGCGTTGTGTTCCCGGGCACAGGCGGCCAGTGCTTCGGCGACGTCCATGCCCGGCAATGTCGCGGTGTCGGCGCCGAATTCGCTGGCCAGCGCCAGGGTTTTCATCGCCGTGAGATAACGCTTGGCGCCGCGGCCCTGGGCTGCGGCGACGTGCACCACGATCCAGTCTGCCTCAAGCTTTTGCGCCAGGCGCGCGGCTTCACGCACCAGGCGCTCATCGCCGGCGTCACCGGCCACGCCTACCAGCAATCGTTCGCGGGCGGGCCACAGGGTCTTGATCGACTGTTCGCGACGGTACACGCGCATCTGCGTGTCGACCCGGTCGGCCGTGCGGCGCAGGGCCAGTTCCCGCAGGGCGAGCAGGTTGCCCTTGCGGAAAAAGTGCCGCGAGGCGCGCTCGGCCTGGGGCCCCAGGTACACCTTGCCGTCCTTCAAGCGTTGCAGCAGATCATCCGGCGGCAGGTCCACGACGACCACTTCGTGGGCATTGTCGAACACGTGGTCCGGTACGGTTTCCCGCACGCGAATGCCAATGATCCCACTCACCAGATCGTTAAGGCTTTCCAGGTGCTGGACGTTGAGGGTGGTCCACACATCGATGCCGGCGCTGAGCAGTTCTTCCACGTCTTGCCAGCGTTTCGGGTGGCGCGAGCCGGGCACGTTGCTGTGGGCGAGTTCATCCACCAGCAGCACGGCGGGATGGCGTTGCAGGGCCGCGTCGAGGTCGAATTCGGTGAGGGTGAAATCGTGATGCAGACGGTGGGCGCGGGGCAGTTGTTCGAGGCCGTTGAGCAGCTTGGCGGTTTCCTGGCGGCCGTGGGTTTCCACCACACCGGCGAGTACGTCGCGGCCCAGGCTGACTTCCCGTTGCGCCGCGTCAAGCATGGCGCAGGTCTTGCCCACCCCGGCGTTGGAGCCGAAGTAGATACGCAGTTTGCCGCGCAAGGCGGCCTGTTCTTCCTGCTGGACCCGGGCGAGAAGGGCGTCGGGGTCGGGGCGTTCTTCGTTTAATGCGGGCATGTCATTCCTGGTCAATGCGGTTCAATGGTGGGAGCGGGCTTGCTCGCGAAAGTGGTGTGTCAGTGACAGACGAGTTGGCTGACACTCCGTATTCGCGAGCAAGCCCGCTCCCACATTGGGTTTGCGGTGCTACACGAGACCCAGCCCGGTCAGCACCAGGTCAATCAGCTTGATCCCGGCAAACGGCACCAGCACCCCGCCCAGGCCATAGATCAGCAGGTTGCGATTGAGCAACGCTGCCGCGCCAATCGCCCGGTACGTCACGCCGCGCAGGGCCAACGGAATCAGCGCCACGATGATCAACGCGTTGAAAATCACCGCACTGAGGATCGCCGAGTTGGGACTGCTCAGGTGCATCACGTTCAACGCACCGAGTTGCGGATACGTCGCGACAAACGCCGCCGGGATGATCGCGAAATATTTCGCCACGTCATTCGCCACGCTGAAGGTGGTCAGTGCGCCACGGGTCATCAGCATCTGCTTGCCCACCTCGACCACTTCGATCAGCTTGGTCGGGTTGCTGTCGAGGTCGACCATGTTGCCGGCCTCTTTCGCTGCCTGGGTGCCGCTGTTCATCGCCACCGCCACGTCGGCCTGGGCCAGCGCCGGGGCGTCGTTGGTGCCGTCGCCGGTCATGGCCACAAGCTTGCCCTGGGCCTGGTAGTCGCGGATCAGCTGCAGCTTGTCTTCCGGGCGCGCCTCGGCGAGGAAGTCATCCACGCCGGCTTCCACCGCAATCGCGGCGGCGGTCAGGCGGTTGTCGCCGGTGATCATCACGGTCTTGATGCCCATGCGCCGCAATTCGGCGAAGCGCTCCTTGATGCCGCCCTTGACCACGTCCTTGAGCTCCACCACGCCGAGTGCCTTGGCCCCGTCCGAGACCACCAGCGGAGTGCTGCCGCGTCGCGATACTTCGTCGACCTTGGCCTGCAATGCAGCCGGAAAGCTCCCGCCGAGCGCTTCGATATGACTGCGGATCGCATCCGCTGCACCCTTGCGAATACCGCGGCCTTCGGGCAGGTCGACGCCGCTCATGCGGGTCTGTGCAGTGAAGTGCACAAAGCTTGCGCCGAGGGCGTTGATGTCCCGCGCGCGGATGTCGAACTTCTGCTTGGCCAGCACCACGATGCTGCGGCCTTCCGGGGTTTCGTCGGCCAGGGACGCCAGTTGCGCCGCGTCGGCCAGTTCAGCTTCCTTGACCCCCGGTGCCGGCAGGAAACTGCTGGCCTGGCGATTGCCCAACGTGATGGTGCCGGTTTTGTCCAGCAGCAACACGTCGATGTCACCCGCCGCCTCAACGGCGCGGCCGGAAGTGGCGATCACATTGGCCGACATCATGCGGCTCATGCCCGCCACGCCGATGGCCGAGAGCAGGCCGCCGATGGTGGTGGGAATCAGGCACACCAGCAACGCCACCAGCACCGTGGCGCTGATCACGTTGCCACTGCCACTCATGGCCACGGCGAAGATCGAGTACGGGCTCAGCGTGGCGATCACCAGCAGGAACAACAGGGTCAGGCCCACCAGCAAAATCGTCAGGGCGACTTCGTTGGGGGTCTTCTGACGCTTGGCGGATTCGACCATCGAGATCATGCGGTCGAGGAACGACTCGCCCGGGTTGACGCTGATGCGCACCACCAGCCAGTCCGACAGCACCCGCGTGCCGCCGGTGACCGAGGAAAAGTCGCCGCCGGCCTCGCGAATCACCGGTGCCGATTCGCCGGTGATTGCGCTTTCATCCACCGAGGCCACGCCTTCGATCACCACGCCGTCCAGCGGCACCAGGTCGCCGGCTTCGATCAACACCACCTGGTCTTTGCGCAACAGCGTGGCTTCGGTCGGCAGCCATGGGGCGCCGTGTTTGGGTTGTTGCAGCAACTTGGCCAGGGTCTGGCGCTTCATCCCGCGCAGGCTGGCGGCCTGGGCACGGCTGCGGCCTTCGGCCAGGGCCTCGGCAAAGTTGGCGAACAGCACGGTAAACCACAGCCACAAACAGATGCTGAGGATAAAGCCGCTGGGCGCTTCACCCTGGCCACCCAAGGACTGGAACCACAGCAGCGTGGTGAGGAGGCTGCCCAGGTACACGACGAACATCACCGGGTTTTTCCACTGCGCCTGGGGCAGCAGTTTCTTGAACGCATCCCCGCAGGCGGTGAGCACGATGGCGCGATCAAACAGAGGTAAACGAGCATTCTTGATCATGGGGGAATCTCTTACTCACTGGCCGCAATGGGGGGCTGGCGCAGAGGCAGACGGGCGTCCAGCGCGAGGTTGAGTTGCAGCACATTGACCCGTGGTTCGCCGAGCAAACCCAGGGTGCGTTCCGCGGTGTTTTCGTTCACCAGTTGCAGCAGTTCGGCTTCGGGGATCTGTCGCAGGCGGGCGACCCGGGCCAGCTGGATGCGTGCGTTGGCCACGGAGATATGCGGGTCCAGGCCGGAGGCGGAAGCGGTGACCGCATCCACCGGCACCTGGGCGTCGGCGGCGAGGCCGTTGTCCTGGCGGTAGGCTTTAACCCGGGCCGCGACCTGGTCCACCAGTTTCTGGCTGGTAGGGCCCAGGTTGCTGGCGCCGCTGGAACCGGCGTTGTACGGCTGGGAGACACTTTTGCTCGGGTCTTGCGGGTCGGCACCGAGGGTCATGCTCGGGCGGCCCTGGAAGTAGCCGGGCCTGGTGAAGTCCTGGCCGATCAACGCCGAGCCGATCACCAATCCGTCGCGTTCAATCAGCGAGCCCTGGGCCTGGAACGGGAACAGCAACTGCGCGGCAAAGGTGGTGAAGATCGGGTAGGCGAGGCCGGTCAGCGCCATGAAAAACACCGCAGAAACCAGCACCGGGCGCAACAGCCCTTTGAATATCGATTGAGTCGTCATCAACGTATCCTTAGTTGTACGTCTGGCCGGACAGCAACTGCAGTTGCTCCACCAGCGGGCCGAGCGCGAGCGCCGGCAGGAAAGTCAGGCCGCCCACCACCAGCACCACAAACACCACCAGCACCATGAACAGCGGGGTTGCGGTGGGGATGGTGCCGGCGCCGGCAGGCACGGTCTTTTTCATCGCCAGGGAACCGGCCACGGCGAGCATCGGCAGCATGGTGAAGAAGCGCCCGACCAGCATCGCGAGGCCAATGGTGGTGTTGAAGAACGGCGTGTTGGCGTTCAGCCCGGCGAACGCCGAACCGTTGTTGGCGGTGCCCGAGGTGTAGGCGTAGAGCACCTCGCTGAAACCGTGGGGGCCGAGGTTATTCAGGCTGGCCATGGTGTCGGGCCACAGGGCGGCGAGGGCGGTGAAACCGAGGATGCTGATGGGGTGCGCGAGCACCGAGAGCATCACCAGTTTTATCTCCCGAGCCTCGATCTTCTTGCCGAGGAATTCCGGGCTGCGGCCGATCATCATGCCCACCAGGAACACCGTCAGCAGCGCGTACTGGATCAGGTTGATAAAGCCCACGCCGTCGCCGCCGAACACGCAGTTGAGCATCATCTGCGCCAGGGGCACGAAGCCGCCCATGGGGGTCAATGAGTCATGCATCGCGTTGACCGAACCGGTGGTGGCCGCGGTGGTGGTGGCGATAAACAGGCTGCTGTCGGCGATGCCGAAACGCAGCTCCTTGCCTTCCATATTGCCGCCGCTTTGTTCGATGGACAGCGTCTGGTTGGCACCGGCCTGGGTCAGCAGCGGGTTGCCGTTTTGCTCGGCGCCGTACACCAGCGCGAGAAAGCCTAAGAACATCACCAGGAAGGTGCCGAAAAACACCCAGCCCTGACGGCGTTGCAGCAGCATGCTGCCGAAGGTGTAGGTCAGCGCCGACGGGATCAGCAACATGCTGAGGATGTGCAGGGCGTTGGTCAGCGGGGTCGGGTTTTCGAACGGGTGCGCGGCGTTCATGCTGAAGAAGCCGCCGCCGTTCGTGCCGATATGCTTGATCGATTCAAAGCTCGCCACGGCGCCGACAATCAGTTGTTGCTGCGCGCCTTCCAGGGTGGTGGCCAGGGCTTGGGAGGAAAAGGTCTGCGGCATGCCTTGCCACACATACACCAGGGCCATGCCCACGCACAGCGGCAGCATCACGCGGTACAGGGTGCGAGTGAAGTCGACCCAGAAGTTGCCGATATCCGCCGAGCTTGAGCGACTCAGGCCACGGATAAAACCGGCTGCGGCGACCACGCCCGAGGTGGCGCCGACGAACATCAGGAAGGTGATTACTGCCATCTGGCTGAAGTTCGACAGGCTGGTTTCGCCCGAGTACGCCTGCCAGTTGGTGTTGGTGATAAAGGAAGCGGCGGTATTGAACGCCAGGTCCGGGGTTTGTGCGGCCAGCCCGAGTGGGTTGATCGGCATGACGGCCTGTAACCGCAGGATGAGATAGCCGAGCAGCATCATCGCGGCGTTCGACAGCAACAGGGCCGAACCGTAGCGGGCCCAGCTCATGGTTTCCAGCGGGTCGATGCCCAGCAGGCGATAGGTATAACGTTCCGGCAGGGCGTGGCGGGTTCCGGTAAACACCCGGGTCAGCCACTTGCCCATCAGCACGGCGAGCCCGGTCATCAACCCCAGGACCAGCGCAAATTCCAGCAAAGTGCTTAGCATGTCGAGGCTCCGTTCAAATCTTGCCCATGGCGACAATGGCCATGGTTGTCGCGGCGAAAAACACCAGGGAGAGGCCTACAAAAATCATGTCGTACATGGTGGGGCTCCCTAGAACTTTTCGGCGCGAATGAGGGCGTAGCCCAGATAAGCGAACAGCCCGACGGCGCATAGGCCGCTGGCGATATAGATGAACTTGAGTGTGAGCACGGTGGAACTCCCCTGATTAATAAGCCGCGATTGCGGACGCGGGGAGGTTAAGAGGTTGGGTATCAAGTTCGGGCACTGATTGCGGGTTTGGGTATTAAGACGGTGTATAGAGGACGGTGGGGTGGGCGAACGGAAAAAAGGGATAACCCGGGGGCGGGGTATCCCTTGAAGCACTGGGGTTTTGCTGCTTTTGATGATCAGCTTATTTGGCTTTCTTTTTCTTTGATTCGCGTGTGGCGAGTTGTTCGAAGCAAAACGCGGCGGCGCCGAACAGGGCGATCATTGAGAGGACGATCATGCCTAACGTTGAACTTTCCACGATGACTTCCTGCGGGGGTTATTGGGGTGGAGGTCACAGTAGTGGAGGGGGGATTAGTTGCTCAATAGAGACGACTTAAACGTTACGGCTGGGGGTGAATCTATACGGGTTCTTTACGTTGATGTTGGGTGTATATCCGTTTTTTAGGTAACGGCTACTTATGGTTTCGCTCTTACAGCGAGTCACTTTGCAAAAGCGGCAAAGTAACCAAAGCGCTCTGCCCCGCCTGTCGGCGCCTCGCTGTGGCTCGGCGTTCCCTCACTCCGGCA
>NZ_JBSVWQ010000124.1:0-16920 GCF_054071215.1 Pseudomonas sp. SDO5522_S412
AGTCAATAAATCTGGCACTGATACACCGCCTTCGCGAGCAAGCCCGCTCCCACATTTGAAGATCGTTCCCACGCGGAGCGTGGGAACGATCAGGTCCGAAGAAACGCCAGCATCAACTGATTCACCCGCTCCGCTGCCTCCAGCTGCACCATATGCCCCTGCCCCGGCAGTATCTCCACCTGAGCCTCCAGCCCCTGGGCATGGCTCGCCGGGATGATTGCGTCCTCACTGCCCCAGATCACCAGGCTCGGCTGCTGCCCCACCACACTGCGCAAATCCACCAATTGCCGACCACCGCTGAACAACGCTCCGGTGATCTGCCGCAACGCCTGCTCCACACCCTCCAGGCGCTTGAACTTGAGCATGTCTTCCAGCATCTGCCGAGTCACCAGCGCCGGATCGCTGAACAGTTGCACCAGTTGCGGCTTGAGTGCATTGCGATTGCTCGCGTCGATAAAACCTTGCAGGTAGTCACTGTTGATCTGCGTACCCAACCCAGCGCTGGCGATCAGGGTCAACGACGCCACACGCTGCGGTGCCACCCGCGCGAGGTTCAGGGAAACCAGCCCGCCCATGGAATGCCCGGCGAGGTGTACCCGGTCAACCTTCAGATAATCCAGCAGTGCCAATACCGCCTGGCTCAGCTCCTCAAGCTCGCCCGTTTGCAGGTACTTGCCCGACTCGCCATGCCCCGGCAAATCCAGGGCGATCACCCGCCGCTCAGCCGCGAGCACCGGGTGATTGAACAGCCAGTTATTCAGGTCGCCACCAAAGCCGTGCACCAGCACCAGCGGTGTGCCGCCCTCCCCGAGGTCCAGATAGCGCAGCAGGCGCCCGCCCACCTCGACCTTCTGTGCCGATGGCCCGCTGGCTTCAGCCTCGGCGGCACTGGAAACGAACCCCGCCTGGAACGCCTCGATCACCCCATCAATCTCGGCCTCGCTGGCCTCGCCTTCCACCACGATTGCCAGCAATGCCCCCACGGGCAATGTCTCATCGCTCTGGGCCAACACCCGCCGCAGCACCCCGCTGAAGGGTGCCTCGACACTGCTGGAAATCTTGTCGGTCTCGACATCCAGCACTTCTTCACCCTTCTCCACCGGGTCGCCCGGCTGCTTGAGCCAGACATCAACCCGGCCCTCGGTCATCGACAGCCCCCACTTGGGCATGGTCAGTGTATGGATCATGCGGCATTCCTCTTGTCGGCGATCTTCAGCACCGCAGCTTCGATCTTCGCCGCGTTGGGGATGTACAGGTCCTCCAGGGCATCGGAGAACGGCACCGGCGTGTGAGGCGCGGTGACCATTTCGATCGGCGCGCGCAGGAAGCCGAACGCCCGTTGCGCCACCAATGCACTGATGTCCGTGGCAATCGAGCAACGTGGGTTGGACTCGTCGATCACCACCAGGCGCCCGGTTTTCTCCACGCTTTCAAGGATGCTGTCTTCGTCCAGCGGGCTGGTGGTGCGCAGGTCCAACACTTCGCAGTCGATACCCTGGCGCGCCAGATTGGCGGCGGCTTCCAGGGCGATGTGCACCATGCGCCCGTAGGTCACCAGGGTTACATCGTTGCCTTCACGCACGTAGTTGGCTTCGCCGAACGGCACGGTGTACAGCTCTTCCGGCACTTCGCCCTGGAGGCTGTAGAGCATTTTGTGTTCGAGGAAAATCACCGGGTCGTTGTCGCGGATCGCCTGGATCAGCATGCCCTTGGCGTCATAGGGCGTGGCCGGGCACACCACCTTGAGCCCGGGAATATGCGTCCACATCGAGGTGAGCATCTGCGAATGCTGGGCCGCCGCACGCAGGCCGGCGCCGTACATGGCGCGCACCACCAGCGGCGTGGTGGTCTTGCCACCGAACATATAGCGAAACTTCGCCGCCTGGTTGAGCAACTGGTCGAGGCAGCAGCCGATAAAGTCGACGAACATCAACTCGCACACCGGGCGCATGCCACGGGTGGCTGCACCGACGGCCATGCCCACATAACCGACCTCGGAAAGTGGCGCGTCGAGCACGCGGTCGGGGAACTCCGGATACAGCCCCTTGGTGACGCCGAGCACGCCACCCCAGGCGTCCTGTTCACCGGGCGAACCGGTGCCGCCGGACACGTCCTGGCCGATGATGAACACGCTCTGGTCGCGGCGCATCTCTTGGGCCAGGGCTTCGTTGATTGCCTGCTGATAGCTGATTTTTCTAGCCATGATGACTTCTCCACGGATTGTTTTTGTAGTGGGTGACGGTTAGCGGTAGGCGACGTAGACATCGCTCAGCAGGTCGGCGGCCTGGGGTTTGGGATCGGACTTGGCCAGGCGCACGGCGTCTTCGATCAGCTGCGCGACTTCGGTGTCGATGCGTTCGAACTGAGCCGCGTCGAGCCAGCCTTCGGCGGTGCAGCGCTGGCGAAACAGGCTCAGGCAGTCGCCGGTTTCCCGCAGGTTTTTCACTTCGTCCGGGCCGCGATAGGTTTGCGCATCGCCTTCGAAGTGGCCGTAGAAACGGCTCAGTTTGACCTCCACCAGCGTCGGCCCTTTACCGCTGCGGGCACGCTCTACCGCAACGCCGAGGGCGGCGTGCACGGCAAAAAAGTCGTTGCCGTCGACAATCACCCCCGGCATGCCAAAACCCACGGCGCGCTCGGCAATGTCCTTGCAGGCCACCGACCAGCCGGACCCGGTGGCTTCGGCATAACCGTTGTTCTCGGCCACGAACAGGCACGGCAGGTTCATGATCGAGGCCAGGTTCATCGCTTCGAACACCGCCCCCTCGTTGGAGCCGCCGTCGCCGAAAAACGCGACCGCCACCCCCGCGCTGCCCTTGAGCTTGGCCGCCAGCGCCGCACCGGCTGCCAGCGGCGCCCCGGCACCCACAATGCCGTTGGCGCCGAGCATGCCCTTCTCCTGGTCGGCGATGTGCATGGAGCCGCCCTTGCCGCCGCAGACGCCGGTCTTCTTGCCGTAGATCTCGGCCATCATGCCGAACACATCCACGCCCTTGGCGATGCAATGGCCGTGGCCACGGTGGTTGGAGGCGATGCAATCTTCATCGTTGAGGTGGGCCATGACCCCGGCGGCGCTGGCCTCCTGGCCGGCATACAAATGCACGAAACCGGGAATCTCGCCGGTGGCGAATTCCACGTGCAGGCGTTCTTCGAAATCACGGATGGTGCGCATCACGGTGTAGGCATGGAGCAATTGATCGGTGGACAGGTGAGTGGACATCTTGTTGTTCTCCAGGTTGTCTCGACACACAAAAGGCTGGATCAGGCCAGCTGCAAGGCACTCAGCACGGCCTGTGCCAACCCGTTGGAAAACCCGGGAAAGCCTTGACCCAGAGCAGTTGCCTGGAAGCGTGGACGTGCCACTGTGGGCCGTTCAATGAGACGCGCCGTTGCAACCTGCCCGCAGCGTCTGCGGCGCAATGAGACGCTGCGTCTCACCTCGGGCAGTTGGTCAGGCCGGCCTTGTTCCTCCCGGCCCATGGGCGCTTAATGGCGGGCATAACAACAAGGATCGAGAACCGGAGGCTTCCATGCTCGCCGTGAACTCCAAGGACCATGTCGACTGTGTCAGCCGCGTGGTACGCAACGCCGACCGCCTGCCCCAGGCGCCGGTGCCGTCGCTGATTTTTGATTCCTGGCGCCGCTCCATGGAGCAGCACCACCTCGACCCCGGTTCCCTGCAAGGGCCGCGCATCCTCACCAGCACCCTGCTCAAGGAATGCCGCGAACGCGCCGAGCTGTTCATGCGCATCGCCAGTGAGGAAGTCGGGCAGATTCACAACCGGGTGCGCCACGCCGATTACTGCGTGATGCTTACCGACGCCCAGGGCCAGACCATCGACCATCGTGTGGACGCCGGCATTCGCAACGACTGCCGCAAGGCCGGCCTGTACCTGGGCACCTGCTGGTCGGAAGCCGAGGAAGGCACCTGTGGCGTGGCCACGGTGCTGACCAGCAAGGCCGCGGTCACCGTGCACAAGCGCGACCACTTTCGTGCGGCGTTTATCGGCCTGACCTGCTCTGCCGCCCCCATCTTTGATCCCCAGGGCAACCTGCTGGGCGTGATGGACGCCTCCGCCCTGAAATCGCCGGATGACCGGCGCAGCCAGCACCTGGTGCGGCAGATGGTGGCGCAAAGCGCGCGGGCCATCGAGAACGCGTTTTTCATGCACAGCGCCCGGCAACATTGGGTGTTGCAGGCCCACAGCACGCCCGGTTACGTCGACAGCCAGCCGGACATGCTGCTGGCGTGGGATCAGGATGGGCGGCTGCAAGCCTTGAACAGCAAGGCGCGGCAGGCCCTGAGGTTGCGCTTCGGGCAATTGCCGGAGCATATCGGCGAAGTGTTTGACCTGGACGCGTTGCGCGCCGTGACCGATCAATCGACGCAGCAGTTGCATTGGCTCGGCGAGCCGGGGGCGTTGCAGGTACGGGTCAGCGCGCCGCGGCGTAAGGCTGCACGTGCGACGGTGTCTTCGAGTCATCAGGTAGACCCGCGAGTAGAAGAACATCTGCGCCTGGCCGTGCGGGTCAAGGACCGCAACCTGCCGGTGCTGGTCCAGGGCGAAACCGGCGCCGGCAAGGAAGTGTTTGCCCGCCAGTTGCATGAACGCAGTGCCCGTCGCGACGGCCCCTTTGTGGCGGTGAACTGCGCGGCGATCCCGGAAAACCTGATCGAGAGCGAACTGTTCGGCTACGTGGCCGGGGCATTTACCGGTGCCTCCAGCAAGGGCATGACCGGGCTGCTGTTGCAGGCCGATGGCGGCACGTTGTTTCTCGACGAGATCGGCGACATGCCGCTGGCGTTGCAGACGCGACTGCTGCGGGTAATGGCCGAAGGTGAAGTGGCGCCGCTGGGCGGGGCAAAAACCCGGGCGGTGGATATCCAGGTGATCTGCGCCAGCCATCGGGACTTGGCGGCGCTGGTGAGTGCTGGAAGCTTTCGCGAGGATTTGTATTTCCGGTTGGGCTGTGCGCGGTTCTGTGTGCCGCCATTGCGCGAGCGCATGGACAAACTGGCATTGATCAATCGGCTTCTGGAGCAGGAGGCGCGGCACAGCGGTGTTGCGGTCGGGATCGCGGCAGCGGCGCTGGAGTCGCTGCTGGGTTATGCCTGGCCGGGGAATGTGCGGCAACTGCGGCATGTATTGGCATACGCCTGTGCGGTGTGCGACGGCGGGACAATTCAACTGGCGGATTTGCCGGTGGAAGTTCGTGGTGACGCGGTTGCGGTGGAAACATCGGAAAGCGTCAGCCCGGAACGGCAGTTGGTGCTGGACGCACTGATTCGGCATCGGTGGAAGCCGCTGGCGGCGGCGCAGGCGTTGGGGATTTCCAGGGCGACCTTGTATCGGCGGGTTAACCAGCTGGGTATCGACATGCCCGGCAAGCACTGACCCAACACGGTCAAAAATGTGGGAGCGGGCTTGCTCGCGAAGACGGTGTACCAGTCAACATTTCCGGTGACTGACACTCCGCCTTCGCGAGCAAGCCCGCTCCCACATTTTTTGACCGAGTGATTCCGCCAGCTCAGCGGTACAGAATCCCGCCATCAATCAACGGCGATTGCCCGGTCATGTAATCCGAATCCGGCCCCGCCAGGTACGACACCAGCCCCGCTACATCCTCCGGCGTTTCCGCCCGGCCCAACGCAATCCCGTCCACATACTTCTTGTACGTCGCCCCCACCTCGGCGCCGGTAATCTCGGCCATGCGCTTGTCGATCTCGACCCACATGTCGGTGCCCACCACACCCGGGCAGTAGGCGTTGACGGTAATCCCGTCAATGGCCAGTTCCCTCGCCGCGGCCTGGGTCAGCGCACGCACGGCAAACTTGGTGGCCGAGTACACCCCCAGCAGCGCAAAGCCTTCATGGCCGGCAATCGAGCAGGCATTGATGATCTTGCCCTTCTGCTTCAGCGCCTTGAATTTCTTGCCTGCGGCCTGGATGCCCCAAAGCGTGCCCTGCACGTTGATATGCAACGTGCGGTCGACCTGTTCCGGGGTTACGTCCAGCAGTGCGTCAATCTGTGCGACACCGGCGTTGTTGATGATGATGTCGAAGCCGCCCAGGGTCCGGTGGGCATGGTCCACCGCCGCGACCACTTGCTCCAGCTTCGAGACATCGGCGACATACACCGAGGCCTTGCGCCCCAGTGCAACGACTTCGGCCGCCACCGCTTCAATCTTCGCGCTGTTGATGTCCACCAACGCAATGTCGGCGCCGTCCCGCGCCAGGCGCAGGGCGATGGCCCGGCCGATGCCTTGCCCGGCGCCGGTCACCAGTGCAACTTTTCCAGCGATACTCATGACGATCTCCTTCAACGGTGAGAGAAGCCTTGTCTATCGCAGTTGCCAGGGGCCGCTGTCGAGCAGCAGCAGGATTGATCTGCGGGCTGAGACGGGACGTCTCAAAGCGAACCATTCTCGAAAACTTGTAAAACGCCGCCGTTATGCCTAGCTTATGCGCCCTCCGCTCTGCGCTCTCAGGCCTTCCCCCATGGTTTTGCGTCTTCGCCCCGCTGCCCCTTCACGTTTTGCCCTCGGCCTGTTGCTCAGCGCAGGTATTGGAAGCAGCCAGGCGGCTGATATCGAGCTGCCGGAGGTGAAGGTCCAGGGCCAGGATGAATCCGGCTATAACACCGACACCGCGTCGGTGGGCGCTTTCAATGAGGCGCCGTTGCTCGACACGCCGGCCTCGATCGCGGTGTTCAACGAGTCGTTGATCAAGGACCAGCAGGCGCGCTTGCTCAGCGAAGTGCTGCGCAATGACGCCTCGGTGGGCGACAGCTATGCGCCCATCGGCTACTACGAAAACTTCGTGGTGCGCGGTTTCTCGCTGAATGCCGCCAGCAGTTACAAGATCAATGGCCGCACCATCACCGGCGAGCAGAACGTTGCCCTGGAGAACAAGCAGCTCGTGGAGCTGCTCAAGGGATTGTCGGGTATGCAAAGCGGGATTTCCGAGCCCAGCGGCGTGATCAATTACGTGACCAAGCGCCCGGAGGATGTGCGCTCGGTGACGGTGTCCACCGATGATCGCGGCAGTGGTTACCTGGCCACCGACGTGGGCGGCTGGTTTGGCAGCGAGCAGCAGTTCGGCCTGCGCGCCAACGTGGCCCATGAAGACCTGCATTCCTATGTCGAACATGCCAATGGCCACCGGGATTTCCTGTCCCTGGCGTTCGACTGGAACATCAGCCCCGACGCGGTATTGCAGCTGGATGCCGAGTATCAGAACAAGCAACAGCGCTCGGTGCCGGGTTATCAGTTGCTGGGCGGGACCGAGGTGCCGCACCACGCGTCGCCGAAAAAACTGCTGGGGCATCAGAGCGGTGCGAATCAGGTAGGGATTGATTCGCTGAACCTCAACGGCAAGTTTGAATATCGCTTCAGTGACCAGTGGAAAGGCAGCGTCAGCGCGGCGCGCAGCAAGGTGGTGATTGATGATTACAGTTCGTTTGCGTGGGGCTGCTACGGGTCCGCGAGCTGTGCCGGGGCCAAGGTACCGAACTACTTCAGCCCGGAAGGCAACTACGATATCTATGACTTCCGCAGCCCTGATGACACCCGGCGCGATGATGAAATCCAGGCCGCGATGACCGGGTTGTTCAATACCGGTGGCCTGGGGCATGAGTTGACGTTTGGCAGCAGTGCGTTTCGGCGAGTGGTGGACAAGCGCGAATCGGTCAACGAGATGATTGGCTCCGGCAATATCAATCAGGACCCGGAAAACTTCGCGCCCACCGATAAGCCCCTGAACGATAGTCATCGCAACCTCGACAGCCGCCAATACGGCCTGTTCGTCACCGACCGCATCAGCTTCAACGAGCAATGGCAGACCATCGTGGGCGGCCGCGAAGTGCGCCTGGACGAAAAGGCTTTCGATGATCAGGGCAACGAGTCGCGCCACACCCGGCAGTATGTGTTCCTGCCCCAGGCGGCGCTGATCTACAAACCGATTGAAAACCTGTCGCTCTACACCAGCTACAGCAAAGGCCTGTCCCTGGGCGGTACCGCGCCGTGGTTTGCCCTGAATAAAGATGAAACCCTCGCCCCGACAGTTTCCCGCCAGATCGAAGCCGGGGTGAAATACGACTGGCGCCGCATCAGCTTTGCCGCCGCGATCTTCCAGACTCGCCAGGCCTATCAATATGCCAGGCCGGATGACGCCGGCGACTACACCTACGTGCAACAGGGCGAGCAGAAAAACACCGGCCTGGAATTGTCCGCCAACGGCTGGGCCACCCAGCGCTTGCAGATCGCCGCCAGCGTCGCGGCCATCCGTGCACGGGTGACGGGCAGCGGCACGCCGGAATACGAAGGCCATCAAGCGATCAACGTGCCGAAACTGCGGGCCAGTCTGTACGCCGACTACGCCCTGCCCTGGGTCGACGGCCTGGCGCTGCTCGGCGGCGTGCAATACAGCGCCAACAAGTACGCCAATCGCACCGGTGATGTGGAAGTGGACGACTACGCCATCGTCAACGTCGGCAGCCGCTACACCACCAAACTCGATGGCTATGAAACGGTGTTTCGCCTGAGCGTCGACAACCTGTTCGACAAGCGTTACTGGCGAGATGCCGGCGAATACATGGGCGATGACTACCTGTTCCAGGGTGCGCCGTTGACGGCGCGCTTGAGTGCCACGGTCAATTTCTGACGGTACGCGGGATCGCCAGGCATAGCGCCGCCAAGGCGCACACCAACAGGGTCCAGCCCAACTGCTGGACCCAGGCTGCCAGGGTCAACCCCACCCCGATCACCAGGTAATACAGCAAACCGAACAAGGCACCGGCGGTGCCAAGGCGGTCGCGATAAGCCGTGAGTGCCGCCCCCAGGACATTGGGAATCGCCATGCCGAAGGCCATGACCACCAACAGCATCGGCAACACGAACAGCCAACGGTCCTGTAACAGCACCACCAGCACGCTGCCCACTAACATCACGCCACCGGCTGCCAGCACCAGCTGTTCGCTGCCGGCCCCGCGCTTGAGCAACCCCTTGTTGAGCCAGGCCCCAAGCCCCGAGCCCAACGCCAGCAGGACGCCGCTGTAGCCGAACTGCTCGGCAGACAACCCCAGGCGCTGGAACACAAACGGCCCCAGGCTGTAATAGCTGAACAGCGCGATATTGAAGACCGCGACCAGCCCCACCGAACGCCACAGCGCCGCATCCTTGAGCATCAGGCCCAGGGTGCCGCGCAACGACGCTGTGGGCAGCGAGGCCGGGCGGGTTTCCGGCAAGGCCCACAGGCACCAGGCCAATAACGTCAGCGCCAGCAGCAACAAGCCTGTGAGCACCCCGCGATAGCCAAAGTGCTGCACCAGGCCCGCGCCAGTGAACAGGCCAATGGCGGGGCTGGCCGCCAGGGCAATGCCCACGACTGAAAACACCTGCGCCAGCCCGGCACCGCTGAAGCGGTCGCGCAGCACGGTTTGCGTCACCACCGACCCCACCGCCGCACCAAACGCCGCCACCGCCTGGGCCAGCAACAGGCCGTTGAACGAACGCACGCCCAAGGCCAGCGCTGTGGCCGCGCCATAAAGGGCCAACCCGGCCAGCATCACCGGGCGCCGGCCGAAGCGGTCACACAAGCGTCCCCACACCACGACCCCGAACGCGAAGGCCAGAAAGTACACCGACAAGGTCTGCCCCGCCGCCTCGGGCCCTACCGCAAACGCCTGGCCGATATCCGCCAGCGCAGGGCTATACAGGGTTTGTGCGATTTGCGGGAACATCAGCAGCGCCACCGCCAGCACCAGCAAGTTTTTCAACATCATCCAGACGCTCTTCACGAGTAAACAGGCCAGGGAGTCTAAACAGCGGCAGCTGGCGTATTATCCAGACTTCGACACCTTATCAATGAAATCGGACATCCCATGGCATGGCTGGCGGCGCAGACACCTTTCGATCCCGACCGCTTCGACGCGCCCGTGGTGGGCATCGCCGCCCTGCTGGGTGATCACGACTCCGGTGTACATCAGCATCAGCGCGGGCAATTGCTGTTCACCCAACAGGGCTGCACGCGCATTACCCTGGCCAACCAACTGTGCCTGTTGCCGCCCACTCGGGCAGCGTGGATTCCCGGCGGTGTGCCGCACCGGGCAGTGATGCAACAGACCGTGGATTACCGTTCGGTGTATGTCAGCCCGGCATTGGCCGGGCAGTTGCCGGCACAAGTGCGGGTGATTGAGGTGAGTGCGCTGCTGCGGGCGGTGCTGGAGCCCATGGCAATGGCGGCGTTCGACACCGATTGGCAACAGGGCAAATACGCGCATTTGCTGGCGCTGTGCCTGAGTGAAATCCGCGAGGCAGTCGAGCAACCGCTGCTGCTGCCCCTGCCCACGGACAAACGCCTGGCGCCGTTATTGCAGAACCTCGACGCGCTGCCACCGGAGCTGCAAGCCTTGCAACGCCAGGTGGCCGCCAGCGGCAAAACCATCGGCCGGATCTTCCTGCGGGAAACCGGCATGGGCTATCAGCAATGGCGCCAGCAGTGGCGCCTGATGCGCGCCATCGAGCTGCTCGCCACCGGGCGCAGTCTCGGGTACTGCGCCTTTGAGTTGGGCTTTGCCAGTGACAGTGCGCTGATCGCCTTCTTCAAGGCCATGACCGGCGCCACGCCACGGGGTTACTTCAAGTGAATGCCGACTGGCTGTAACCCGGTGGTAGATCGGCTTCATTGATCGTTCCCTCGCTCTGCGTGGGAATGCATCCCGTGACGCTCCGCGTCACCCGTACGCAAGACTTGAGCCTTGCATCGCCCGCTGGACGCAGAGCGTCCGGGGCGGCATTCCCACGCAGAGCGCGGGAACGATCAGTCATCCCGGCGTCTTGTCGGGTTATTTAGGCATCTTGCGAAAACCCACCGCCAGACGGTTCCAGCTGTTGATGGTGGCGATCGCCACGCTCAGGTCGACTTGCTCTTGCGGGCTGAAGTGGGCGGCCAGTTCGGTGAAGTCTGCATCCGGTGCGTGGGTCTGGCTCAGCAGGGTCAGGCTTTCGGCCCAGGCCAGCGCGGCACGTTCACGGGGGGTGAAGAACGGCGTTTCACGCCAGGCCGACACGGTGTACAGGCGACGCTCGGTCTCGCCCCCCTTGCGGGCGTCGGCGGTGTGCATGTCGAGGCAGAAGGCGCAGCCGTTGATCTGCGACACACGCAGGCGCACCAGTTCCAGCAGCGGCAGTTCGATGGACAGTTTGCCGACGGCAGCCTCCAGGGCCAGCATGGCTTTCATGGCATCCGGGGAGGCGGTGTAGAAGTCGGTACGAGCTTGCATGGTGATACTCCAGAACAGTGGGGATTGGTGTCTAGAGTAGTGACGAGGGGGCATTGGACAAATAGCCAATCCGGGGAAAGATCAGGTAGCCAATGGGGCCAATCCTGACGATCACCCCGGCCCTGCGCCTTCACCGCGAAACGCACTGGGGCTCAGCCCGGTCCAGCGCTTGAACGCCCGCCGAAAACTGCGCACATCGCTGTAGCCAACTTCCTCGGTGATCCGTTCGATGGACAACCCCGGGTTGCTCAGCAAGCCCATGGTCCTTGCCCTGCGCACCTGTTCCAGCAAGCCCTCGAACGTCAGCCCATGCTCGGTCAGGCGCCGGCGCAAGGTACGCCCGCTCATGTTCAAGTCACTGGCGACCTTTTCCAGCTGGCTGCCCTGCAAATCCCGGGAAATCGCGCGCTCCACCGCCTGGATCAAATCCATTTTCTGATGCAGTTGCGCGCTTTCCAGTTCCAGCAGTTCCAGGGCCTGGCGCAAGGCCAGGGCATGGTGATTGGGCAGCCGCACATCCAGCCAGTGGCTGGCCAGGACCATGCGGTTATGCAGGCAGCCAAAACGCACATCCGCACCCAACAGCTGGTGATAGTCAGCGACATAGCTGGGCGCGGCGTGGATAAATTCGACCCGCAGCGGCATGAAGCCCTCGCCCACCAGGGCGCGGCCATACACCATCAGGCTGGCGAAGAACTCCTCGGCGGCAAACACCTGCACCTCGGCGTAGGGCAGCAGGCATTCGATATCGACGAAAACTTCCTGGGGGCCTTCATGGGTGCGCGAGGTGGCGATACCACCGGAGGTGTGCTGATGACGTTCCCCGATGGCAAACGCATCGCGCAACGTCTTGCACAGTGAAATCACATGGCCGAGCAGGCCCAGGGTGCCGAGTACGTTCTGATGGCCTACCCACAGGCCCAGCCCCTGGTCGGGCAACACCTTGAGTGCACGCTGGATCATCGCTACCGCTTGGCGATAGGAAATGCGCTGGGCCGGGTCGTCCAGGTCGGCCAAAGTAAATCCCAGGCCACGACACAGGTGCTCGGCGCTCGCGCCTTTTTGCGCGACCACTTGGCCGAGGGTTTGCAGCAGAAATGGCGAGACCAGGGCCAGGTCATAGTGCGGATCAACGGCTTTCCTTTGCATGGATCTTCGATTCCCGACTGAGTGCTTCAGTTCTTGTTTTGGAAACATCCTGACAATCATAGGCTCTTGCAAGAACTGCTGCACTCTGGATGAAAGCTGTCCGCCAAAGTCCCCCTATGTGGCCGCCAATACCCTGCCCCGCTGGCCGTTCAGGGCTTATTTCTATAGGCAGCGTCGTCCTGATAATAATAATGAGCCCAGACATGAACACGACCCGTGCGTTTTACCCCGTGCAACTCGCCCTGTTGACCCTCATCAGCCTGCCGGCCCTGGCCACCGAAGGCGGCGTCGACAACATCGGCCCCGGCACCGATGGCTTCTACATCCTGCCGCTGGACGTCAACAACCTGCCCGACCACATGTTCGCCTTCAACATCTATTACAACCATTACGAAGCCAGGAAGCTCGATATCAGCTCGTTGGGTGGCAAGGTGCCGGACGTGAAGATCAAGTCCGACGCGATCATCCCGCGCCTGGATTACCTCAGCCCGTTGCGGGTATTCGGCGGGCGCCTGGGCGGCTACATCGCCCAGCCGTACCTGAAGCAACAGGTGTCGCTGTTCGGCATGTCCGACACCCGGGAAAGCATGGGCGACACCACCGTGGCGCCGATCATCCTCTGGGACCTGGGCAGGAACCTGACAGTGGGCACCGCCCTGGAAATCACCCTGCCCACCGGCGAATACGACGCCACGCGCCTGGCCAATACCAGCAACAATTTCTACACCTACAAACCGTTGGTGTCGGCGACCTGGATGCCCAACGAGCGCACCGAGCTGTCGATCAAGACCACCTACAGCTTCAACAAGGAAAACCCCGACACCCATTACCGTTCGGGGCAGATTTTTCACTTCGACTACTCGGCCAGCTACAAGGTGACGGATAACCTCAGCCTTGGGCTCAACGGCTACTACCTCAAGCAGACCACCGACGATAAGCAATACGGGCATACCGTGGTGAACATCTATGGCGAAGATGTGGATGACGGGGTCAAGGGCCAGGTGTTTGCGATCGGTCCGGCGGTGTATTTCACCTTCCTCAAGTATGCGAGTGCCGAGGTGCGCTGGGCCAAGGAGTTTGATGTGCAGAACCGGCCGGAAGGCGACATGTTGTGGGCGAAGTTGACGATTCCGTTTGCCTTGTAAACCCGGCAAAAACTGTAGGAGCGAGCTTGCTCGCGAAAAACGTCAACGATAACGCGGGCCGTCTGGATGAACGCGTCGTCCTTGGGTTTTTCGCGAGCAAGCTCGCTCCTACAGTGGGACGGCGTTGTCAGGTGTAGACCGGCCAGGTATCGACGATTTTCCCGCCCCGCACTGCCAGCAAATCCCCGAACTGCAGCAGCACAAACTCACTCTGGGTCGGGCGAAGAAACACCTGGTCTTCCACGTTCAGCCCCACCTTGGGCGAACCATTGACCATCTCCTGATTGGAGCTGCGCCCATACAGGTCATTACTCTGCAAGCCCCTAGGCGATTCAAACTCCGCCATCCAGTTGCCCCCATAAATAAAGAACGTGGCGCGCTGATTCGCATCCCACCACGAGAACAACCGCGACTTGCCGTCCAGCGCCGGAATGTCCACCGGCCCGGTGCTTTTCAACACGGGCGTGGCGATATAGGCCGCCGGCACATGCTCGCTCAGCGACGGCAAGTCATAGTGCGTCGGCTTGAGCAACGCCGTGCCCACCGACACCTCGCTGCTGAGCTTCTCCTGCTCGTGAATGCGATAGCTCGGGCTGCCTGCCGTATTCAACGTCAGCCCGTCGCGCCACAGCGGCGCAAAGTGCTGGCGGGTGTAATCCACATAGCCGTTGTAGCGCTGCATGACTTTGTCGAACAGGTCCTGGGGCGAGCCGAGAATCCCCGGCACGCCCATGCCCACGAACGGGTCGTAGCCCATGAACCCACTGAATTCCAGCTGCTGCGGATGAGCGCTGATCAGCGTGAGCATTTGCCCCAGTACCGCGTTGTCGCTGATGCCGCCGCGATGCAGGCCCACATCCAGCTCGATATTGACCCGTAGTTTCGTGCCCAATCCCTGGGCCAGCGCCAGGTATTGTTGCAAGCGCTCGGGGGTGTCCAGCAGCCATTGCAGCTGCCGGGACGGATCGAACGGGCCCTTGTGGGTTTGGTAAAACAACTCGGCGGAACGCACCGGCAACGGCTTGCCCAGCAGGATGTCCGCATCGGGAAAGACCTGGGCGTCGTGATTCAGAAATGGCTGGTGAAACGACATCAGGCGCTGGGTGCCGGCTCGCTTGGCGATGTACGCCAGCAGCCCCGGCGACGGCAGGGATTTCTCCACCAGCCGCAGGTGTTTGCCGCCGCGCTGCACCGACTGCATCACCACGTCGATGTTGTGGTCCAGGCGATCGAGGTCGATCAGCATCACCGGGCGCATCGGCCCATGGGCCTTGAGTTCCTGGTTGAGGCTGCGGAAATACTCGGTGTAAGGGCTGCCGCGGTCGCCCGGCCTCAGCAAGATGTCACCACCCACCAGCAACACGCCGGTGCCGAGCATGAAATGTCTGCGGTTCATCAGGCCACTCCCAGAATAGACGACAGGTGCGCATTGAGGAATTTGCCGCTGGGGTCCAGCTCGCGGCGCACTCGGGTAAATTCCTCCCAGCGCGGATACAGCGGCTGCAAGGTGCGCGCATTGAGGGTGTGCAACTTGCCCCAGTGCGGGCGACCGGCGTATTTCCAGAAGATCGGTTCTACGGCGGCGAAGAAGTTGTGGTGGTCCATGGTGTAGTGCTGGTGCACGGAAATCGAACAGCTGTCGCGGCCCTCGAACATGCTCAGCGGAATGTCATCGGCCTTGACGTAGCGGTACTCGATGGGAAACCAGGTGCGCAGGTCCTTGTCGTTGATCAGCTTGAGGATTTCCCGCAGGCACGCCGGCCCGTGCTCGGCGGGCACCGAATATTCCATCTCGTTGAACCGCACGTTGCGCACGTTGGCGTACACCTGGAACGACTCGGCCACGCGGTCATCGAAGCTGGCAAAAAAGCGCAGGCTGTTGAGCAAGGTACGCCGGGCCTCAGGGAAATCGCTGCCGTATTTGTCGAGTTTCTCGATGATCGACACAAACTCGTTGCCGCCCGCCTCCGCCGGGTCGATGGGCGGGGTTTCGGGGTCGGTGGTTTCGTTCAGGGCGATGGACAGGGCGTAGTCGGAATGGGTCACCACGAGCATTTCCCAGTGCTGGTTTTCCCGGGTGTTCTTTGCCACGTCCTCCAGCAGTTCTTCAGTCTTGGCGATCCACTGGCGCTCCCGCAGGCGGTACGGTGCGCGGTTTTGCAGGCGGACCTGGGTGGCCACGCCGAGGGCGCCGAGGGACACCCGGGCGGCACTGAACACCTCGGGGTGGCGGTTGGCGTCGCACTCCAGCACCTCACCCTGGGCGGTCACCAGTTGCAGGCCGGTGACGCAACCGGAATATGAGGTGAAGCCCACGCCGGTGCCATGAGTGGAAGTGGAGATCGCCCCGGCCAGGGTCTGGTAGTCGATATCCGCCATGTTCGGCAGCGCCTGCCCGACGTCTTTCAAGGCCTGGCCCATGCGCGACATCGGCGTGCCGGCGGCGAAGGTGGCCTGCAAGGTTTGCGGGTCGTGATCCAGCAGGCCATTGAAGTAGCTCAGGGACAGCAACGTGCCGTCGGTGGGCACCAGGGCACTGAACGAATGGCCCGAGCCCACCGGCCGCACCTTGCCCGGTGCCTGGCCGATGACCTGCACCAGTTCATCAAGGTTCTTCGGCGCCAGCCGCGCCAGGGGCAGACAGGTTTGCGCCCCCGACCAATTGCGCCAGGGAATCAGCCGCGGTGCCCGGGCCAGCTGGGCCAGCACCGGGTTACTGGTCAATGCCATGAACGCGCCGGCTACCGCGCCGCGCTGCAATAATTCTCGCCGTGAAAGCCCCATCGCCTACCCCGTTATTCTTATTGGATGTGTTGACCCGACATAAAGCTGATCAGCCCCAGGAATTGCTCTTCGGAGCACTGCACGCACATCCCCATCGGGGGCATGCCGTTGTAGCCGTTGATGGTGTGGTCCAGCAGGGTGTCCGGGCCCTGGGCGATGCGCGGGCTCCAGGCCGGGCCGTCACCGGTCAGCGGCGCACCGGAGGCCGGGTTGGCGTGGCACAGCTTGCAACTGGTGTCGTAGACCTGGGCCAGGGCTGCGTCGCTCGGCATGGCATTGGCCGCCGTGGCACGTTCGGGGGGATGTTTCGGTTTGTCGCCACAGGCTGTCAGCAGGCAGGTCACGGCCAGCAGCAGACTGATGCGACGGGGGTTGATTGCCCGCATAGCCACCTTCTCTCTTATTGTGTGAAAGCGTGATCCACACTAAGGCAGCCAGGGCGCGGCGTTGAGGGTATTGGGGGACAGAAAGGGGGCTTGGGCGGACAGTTGATTGAGCCGCAACGCCGATCAAATGTGGGAGCGGGCTTGCTCGCGAATGCGGTGTGTCAGTCACCAAAT
>NZ_JBSVWQ010000125.1:0-16622 GCF_054071215.1 Pseudomonas sp. SDO5522_S412
CCACATTCGACCGTGTTTCTTGAGGATGTACGCGATCAAATGTGGGAGCGGGCTTGCTCGCGAATAGGCCAGTAAAGCCAACACACAAGCCAATTTGCAATGCAAAAAGCCCCGCCATTCACATGGCGGGGCTTTTGTTTTTCAGCGAGCGGTCACTCAGACCATTGGGTCGCCAACGTGCAGGATCTTCATGCCGTTGGTGCCGCCGATGGTGTGGTAGCTGTCACCCTTGGTCAGGATGACCCAGTCGCCTTTCTCCACGACGCCGCGCTTGAGCAACTCGTCGATCGCGGCCTGGCTGACTTGCTCAGGCGGCAGCGATGCCGGGTCGAACGGTACGGTGTAGACGCCGCGGAACATGGCCGCACGGGCCTGGGTTTCGCGGTGCGGGGAGAACGCGTAGATCGGGATCGAGGAACGGATGCGCGACATGATCAACGGCGTGTAGCCACTTTCGGTCAGGGCGATGATCGCTTTCACACCCGGGAAGTGGTTGGCGGTGTACATGGCCGCCAGGGCGATGCTCTGGTCGCAGCTTTCGAAGACCTTGCCGATACGGTGGCTGGAGGTCTTGCTGGTCGGGTGCTTTTCAGCGCCGACGCAGATACGTGCCATGGCCTGCACGGCTTCCAGCGGGTACGGGCCAGCCGCACTTTCAGCCGAAAGCATCACGGCGTCGGTGTAGTCGAGCACGGCGTTGGCCACGTCGGACACTTCGGCACGGGTTGGCATCGGGTTCTGGATCATCGACTCCATCATCTGGGTCGCAACGATCACCGCCTTGTTGTGGCGACGTGCGTGCAGGATGATTTTCTTCTGGATACCGATCAGCTCGGCGTCACCGATTTCCACACCCAGGTCGCCACGGGCAACCATCACGGCGTCGGAAGCCTTGATCAGGCCGTCGAGGGTTTCATCATCGGCTACGGCTTCGGCGCGTTCGATCTTCGCCACCAGCCAAGCAGTGCCGCCGGCTTCGTCGCGCAGTTTACGGGCGTATTCCATATCGGCGGCGTCGCGCGGGAAGGATACCGCGAGGTAGTCCACTTCCATTTCGGCGGCGAGCTTGATGTCGGCCTTGTCTTTTTCAGTCAGGGCCGGGGCAGTCAGGCCACCGCCACGACGGTTGATGCCTTTGTGGTCCGACAGCGGGCCGCCGATGATCACGGTGCAATTCAGTTCGGTCGGGGTGGCGGTGTCGACGCGCATTACCACACGGCCGTCGTCCAGCAGCAGTTCGTCGCCCACGCCGCAGTCTTTCACCAGGTCCGGGTAGTCGATACCCACGACTTGCTGGTTGCCTTCGGTCAGGGGATGGCTGGTGGAGAAGGTGAACTGGTCACCGATCTTCAGCTCGATCCGCTTGTTGGCGAATTTGGCGATACGGATTTTCGGGCCTTGCAGGTCACCCAGCAACGCCACAAAGCGGCCATGCTTGGCGGCCAGGTCACGCACCAGCTTGGCGCGAGCCTTGTGCTCGTCCGGGGTGCCGTGGGAGAAGTTCAGACGGGCAACGTCCAGGCCAGCCAGAATCAGCTGTTCGAGGACTTCCGGCGAGTTACTGGCCGGGCCAAGGGTGGCGACGATTTTGGTACGACGGACGGACATGCACGGACTCCTGAGTTCAAGCGCTGGGGAAGGCTACTATGCTCTTTGGTTGTAGTCATTGTTCGTTTGCACTACTTATCGATGATTCGCTTGTTTTCACTCTGCATGAACAGATGAACAACCTTGAAGATTTTCGATGAAGGGTCGATACACTGCACAAGACAGGAGAACCCCCATGCGAATCGTGATCATTGCTGCCCTGGCCGTCAGTGTTGTCGGCTGCACCCGTTGGTCGATGGACCATCATTTGAACAATGCGTACCGCGCCTACGGTGTGGGCGATTGCCAGCGGGTCACCCTTGAGTTGTCCCAGGTCGACCGTGAAAGCCGTTCCCGGCGCTACGTGCAACCGGAAGTCTCTATGTTGCGCGGGCAGTGCCTGGAGCGCGAGAAGCTGTTTGTCGATGCGGCGCAAACCTATCAGTTCATCATCAGCCAGTACCCGGCGAGCGAGTACGCATTCCGTGCCCGTGCCCGTTTGGATACCCTGCAGCAACTGGGGCATTACCCCGGCGCGAGCGTTGCCCAGCCGCGGCCGGCGTCGTTGTGATGATATTTGTCATGCCATAGCTGGCTCGTTGCCAGTCTTGGGCTAATCTTTGAATGTCAGTTTGTATAAGTTTCTATTCAAACGGATGGCGTTCCCGGATTTGGCAGCTGTAAAAGTGGCAACCCGTTTGCGGTTGTCGCACCGATATCCGGGGAGAGCGGGCCTTCAGGCTCGTTTCGAATCACTGGAGCGGCCACATATATGGCCATTGGATGGCGACCTCATCATGTTTACTCACCGACGGATCGAGCGGCATCAGTTACCTTGCTTCCTTCAAGTGTTCAACCGCCTGACGGACAAGCCAATCGGCTATCTGGGCAATGTTTCCGAGCAGGGCCTGATGTTGATCAGCCAGTTACCCATGATGGTCGATGTGGAGTTCGAGCTGCGCTTGAAGATCCCCGGGCCTGAGGGTGAGGTGCAGGCGGTAGACCTCACGGCCACCTGCCTGTGGTGTCATGAGGATATAAACCCCCAGCATTACGATTCCGGGTTCAGCATATCCCAGGCCCCTGCCGAATATGGGGAGGTGATCAGCGCGCTGCTGGATTACTTCAGCTTTGATCCGTTGCAGGCCTCTGCCTAGGTGCTGCATCCGGCGTTCATAGCGCGCCGGCTTTTTTCCAGCCCAGGTAGCGGGTCACCAGGGCGGCACCCAGGTCCGAAGGCAGTGTGTCCAGTACCGACAGCCCGTGGGCGTTCAAGCGGTCGTGGAGTTCGTCCCGGGTATTGAGATAGTTGATCGTGCCGCAGTAGGCCAGGGCTTCGGGCAGGGTTTGCACGGGAGCCTGGCGTAACTGGTCAAGGACCTCCTCCCGCAGGCTTGCGACCATTACCCGGTGCTGGCGGCTGATGCGCTTTACGGCGCTGAGTAACTCTTCATCTTCCTCATCCCGCAAATTGGTCACTACGATCACCAGCGAGCGACGTTTCTGCCGGGCCAGCAGTTGGCTGGCGGCCGCCTGGTAATCGGCCGTACGCCGGGACGTGTCCAGGTCATACACCGCATTCAGCAACAGGTTGAGCTGGCCACTGCCCTTGACCGGCGCCAGGTAGCGCGGCTGGTCGCAGGCAAAGGTGCACAGCCCTACGGCATCGCCCTGGCGCAAGGCTACATAACTGAGCAGCAGGCAGGCGTTGAGCGCGTGGTCGAAGTGCGACAGTTCGGCGTCCTGGCTGCGCATACGGCGGCCACAATCGAGCATGAACATGATCTGCTGGTCGCGCTCGTCCTGGTACTCCCTGGCAATGGGCGTGCGTTGCCGGGCGGTGGCTTTCCAGTCGATCTGGCGCAGGCTGTCACCTTCGCGAAACTCACGCAGCTGGTGAAACTCCAGGCCCAGCCCACGCCGTTGCCGCTGGCGTACGCCCAGCTGGTTGAGCCAGTTGTCCACCGCCAGCAACTGCGCGCCATACAGGCGTGCGAAGTCCGGGTAGACCCGGGTGGCGTCGCTGACGTCGATCAGGCGCCGGGCCGACCATAGCCCCAGGGCGCTGGGCAGATGCACTTCACAGCGGGTAAAGCTGAAATGCCCGCGCCTTTGGGGCCTTAGCCGATAACCCAGTTCACTGTGCTCGCCGGGCCGCAGTTCGATGGATTGCGGCAGGTCCTCCACCGCCAGGCCTTCAGGCACATGATCGAATACCTGGACCGCCAACGGCTGGGGATAATCGTGCTCCAGGGTTACCCGCACTTCCCCCCAGCGCCCCAGTGCCAGGCTGCCGGGCATCTGCCGTCGCACGCGCGGGGACGGCCGGCGGCGCAGGCGGCTGGCATCCAGCAGGGCCAGCAGCAACAGGGCTAGCAGCAGGCCCCACGTCACTGAGTGCAGGGCGTCTGGCACCTTGACCTGTAGCGCCACCAGTGCGCCGAGCAGGATACTCAGGCCCAGCAGTACACCGAGCCAGGTCAACAGCAGGCGGGTTGGTCTCATGGGCGTCTCATTGGCGTGGCGCCGGGACTTGGTCCAGCAATTGCCGGAGCACCTGGTCGACTTCCAACCCGTCGATATCCAGCTCCGGGGCAATACGCACCCGATGGCGCAACACTGCCAGGGCGCAGCCCTTGATGTCGTCCGGGGTCACGAACTCGCCCCCGCGCAGCAAGGCCCGCGCCCGTGCACCGCGAACCAGGGCGATGGAGGCCCGGGGCCCGGCGCCGATGGTCAGGCCCGGCCAACTGCGCGTAGTGCGGGCCAGGCGCACGGCGTAGTCGAGCACCTGCTCATCCAGCGCCAACTCGCTGGCAATCTGTTGCAACAGCAGCACGTCTTCGGCTTGCAGCACCGTGCGCAGCGGCTGTACGTCGAGCATGTCGGCTCGGGACGAGCGGGTGACTTCGCGCACCATGTCCAGTTCCTGCTGTGCCTCGGGATAGTCCATGCGCACCTTGAGCATGAAACGGTCCAGTTCGGCTTCGGGTAACGGGTAAGTACCTTCCTGCTCGATGGGGTTCTGGGTGGCCAGTACCATGAACGGCTGGCCGATGGGCAGCGCCTCGCCTTCAAGGGTTACCTGGCGTTCCTGCATGGCTTCCAGCAACGCTGCCTGGGTTTTCGCCGGGGCACGGTTGATCTCGTCAGCCAACAGCAGGTTGGTGAACAACGGTCCCTTGCGCAGCTTGAACTGTTCGGTATGCAGGTCGTATACGGCATGGCCGGTCACGTCGCTGGGCATCAGGTCCGGGGTGAACTGGATGCGCGCGAACTCGCCTCCAAAACAGCGTGCCAGCGCGCGTACCAGCAAGGTCTTGCCCAGGCCGGGAACCCCTTCAAGCAACACATGGCCGCCCGCGATCAACGCCGTGAGCACGTCATCGATCACCGGGTCCTGACCGATAACCGCCTTGCGCAGTTCGACGCGCAAGGCCTGGGCCAGTTGGCTGGCGCGCTGAATCGGGTCAGTGGCGGGAAATTCGCTCATAGGGCATTCCTGAGGGTTTGCAGGCAGGCCACCTGGCGGCTGAAATCGGCGCTGGAGAGCCGTTTCGTCGCAGGCGGGCCAAGGGCCTGGCTGATAACAAGGGAGGGTTGGCGGGTCAGGCGTTCAAGCACCCGCAATTGTTCGGCTGTATCGAGGTGTTCGAACCCGGGATGACGGCGCCGAGCGGTGCGCTGGATGTCGCGCTGCAAAGCTTGCAGCAAGCTGTCTTGCCCGCTGCGGCGCAACAGGAAGTCGGCACTGGCGTTCAAGTGTTCCTGCAATTGCCGCCGTGCCTTGGGCGCCGGTTGCCGGATCGGACCCTGGCGCAGGCTGGCGTGCCAGAGGCCCAGGGCGATCAGTGCGGCAAGTGCCACCAGTGCCTGGGGGAAGTAGCGCAACAACAGGCTGAACAGGTCCTCGACATCAGTGTTGAACAGCAGTGTGACCTGGGTGCCCTGGCTCAGGTACCAGAGCAGCCACGCGTTATCGTGCAGGCCGATGCCCGGGTTTTTCCACAGGTCGCTGTCGGTGACCACGGTCACACGCCCTTGCCCGAGGTTGACCTGCATCAGGTGCGTCGACCGGGCGCTGTTGGCCGAGAATTGTGCCAGGTGCCTGGGGTCGGTGAGGTTGAAGTCGGTGTCGAAGCTGAAATAGGCCGGCGCTGTTTCGTTGTCCACATAGAGTTTGGTCAGGTCCGGCGTTTTCTTTTTACGCGCGGGTGCCGGAGCGTCGAATTCTTCACTGAAGGATTGGTGTATCTGCACACGATCCAGCAACAGGTCGCCACTTTCACCGGTGTCCTCATCCCACAGCGCTTCGGCTACCAGCAGCAGATGGCCGCCAGCCCGGGTCCACTGCAGCAATTGATCAACCTGGGGCGGGCTCATGTTGCTGCGCTCGCCCAGCAACAGCAGGCTGTTGCCCTTGGGCGAAAGGCTGGCCAGCCGTTCGAGGCTGTTGGCATGTTCCACCACCAGGCCCTGCTGGCGCAGAAAGTGTTCAGCCGCCAGGTAAGGGTTGGCCAGGGCTTCGGGTGAAGGGCCGCGATCGACCACTTCCTGATAAGGAATCGCCGTGTGCCAGGCATAAAAACCGCCTGCTGCCAGCAAGCCCGCGACCAGCAGCCCGACCCACAGCAACGGCCGATTCATTGCGCCGCTCCCGAGCCGAACAGGGTTCGCCAATCGCTGCATAGCTGTTGTTGCACCAAGGCAGGCGGCAGGCGATGGCCATAGGCAAGGTTTTGCCAGTAACGGGTCAGCTCACCGCTGAATGCCAGCAGCTGCGGTTGTTGCAGTTGGCGGATACGTTCCAGGACTTCACCTTCCGTGTCGGCACTTTTCAGCGGCAGGTTGAAGTCGTGCAGCAAGCGGCTGAGCAACCCACGGTAGAGCAGGCCGAGGGCTTCCCGGGGCTGTGTTGCCCACAGCTGTTCGGCGGCGCCTGCGATGTCTTCGGGCAAGGTGTCAGCCCCCAGTTCAAGGCCGAACAGCTGCGAAGGCACGGGTTTGGCAGCCTTGGGTTTGCGCGGGCTGCGGCGGCTGACAAAGGCATGCAGCCAGTCGCGGTAGCGCCAGATCACCAGTGCCAGGCCACCCGCCAGCAATCCCCAGAGCAGTACTTCAAGGCCCTTGGCGATGTGCTTGAACGAATCACTGTTGAGGTTTTTCAGCAATGCTTCCAGCCAGGCTGGAAGCTTGGCATCACCTGCCGCTTTGTTTTTGTCGGCTGCTTTATCCTCGCCGAAGCGGTAGCGAGTGAGCGTTTCCGGGTTCTTGAACGGTGGCTGCTCCAACAGCGTCTTGATCGAGTGACTGGCCGATTGTGTAGTTAGCGGCGTTTGGGGAACCGGTTCATCAGCCCATGCCGATGGGATCGGCGGAATCAGCGTCAGCCCGACCACCAGCAACAGCAGCGACGCCACACCACTCAGGCGCTGGCGCATTCGGCGGAACACCAGTTCCAGGTCCCAGGCTTCCAGCACCGTGCGGCGGTTCAGGTAAAGGCTGAAGCCACAGGCGACATAGATCGGCTCCCAGAACACCAGGATCAAGGCGTAGAACATGTTGGTCAGGTGCTCCAGCCAACGCCAGTCGTGGCCGGTGGTGAGCACCAGTTGCTGCCAATCCCAGTCGCGTTCGACCTCTTGCGGCAGGAAGAAATAGAACACGGCCATCAACCCGAACCACAGGGCGATTTCCAGGTGCACCCCGATCAGGGTCAGCCAGCGCGCGGCGCCTGCGTTGCGCTGCTGCAACACCCCGAGACGTTGTTGGCGCGCCTGGCCTTGCAGCCCTTCGAGCTGGACCACCGGCATCTCGAAGCTACGGCTGAGGCTGAAGCGCCGCCAGGTCAGGCTGGCCAGCAGTTGGCCCTTGAGCAGCCGCGGCGATTGGCGCAGCGCTTGTTTCAGGCTGGGTGTTTCGCCGAACAGGGCCTTGGACAGGATATACAGTGGCAGGCGGTCGAATGCCGGTTTCAACCACCAGAACAGCAACAGCGCCGTGGTGGGGTGATTCCACAGCAGCACGCTGAACAGGGCGAAGACCGGCAAGGTCACGATGGCCCAACTGCTCATCAACAGCAGTCGATGTTCCCGGGCCAGCAGGATGCCGAGGTCCATGGCCTCCCAGGAGGTACGCGGGCGGATCACGACGCTGGCATCACTCAGGCGCATGGCGATTCCGTCCGGCAAACAGCAGGTAGGCCGCCATCAGCAACCACAGGGCGGTGCCGACCAGGTACTTGATCCACGGCGCCACGGCATTGGTGGACGACCAGTACGCCTCGATAAACGCGGCGATCAGCAGGAACACCATCACACCACAAATCATTAGCACACTTTTGCGCGCGGCCAGGCGCAGGGATTCGCCTCTGGTGAGGGGCCCCGGTGCAATCAGCGCCCAGCCCAGTTGCAGGCCAGCCGCGCCAGCCAGGGCAATTGCGCTGAGCTCGAAGGCGCCATGGCCGATGACAAATGACCAGAACGTTTGCCCGTAGCCGATTTGCGTCAGGTGCCCGGCAACGGCGCCAATGATCAGGCCATTGAAGAACAGGAAAAATACGCTGCCCAGGCCGAACAGCAACCCGGCGGCAAAGGTCTGGAAGGCGATACCGATGTTGTGCATCACGTAGTAGCCGAACATCATCCAATCTTCGCTGGAAGCGCGTTCGGCTGCCCGGCCCAGGCGGCTGGCATCGGGGTTGTACATGGCCTGCATCTCGGCCACCTGCCGGGGGCTGACGATGCTGTAGATCAAGTCCGGAAACAGGTACACCAGCAAGGCAATGCCGAGCAGGCTGCCAAAGAACAGCAGGCCGGCAGCCAGCACAAATGGCCATTGCGCGCGAACCAGCCTGGGGAAATCGGCCAGCAGGAAGCTCAGCACGTTTGCCCCCATCCGGCTGCGATGACGATACAACTGTTGATGGCCGCGCAAGGCAAGCTGCTGCAACGGGTCCACCAGGTAGCTGCTGTAGCCGCGCTCCTGGGCCAGGGCCAGGTGCTGGCACAACTGCCGGTATTGATGAGGGAAGTCGACGAAGTCGGCGCCTTTGGCTTTGCCTTTCTCCAACTGCGTCAATTGCTCGGCAAAGGCTTGCCATTGTGGCTGATGGCGGCTTTCGAAAAGACTCTGTTTCATGCTGGCCCCAACAATCCGCGGGCCACACCGTTGAGTTCTGCCACGGCGCGGGCAGGGGAGACCTGCAGGGGCGTGGCCAGGATAGCGGCCAGTTCGTTGACCCGTTCGGCCGACAGTTCGCCCTGGCGTTCGGCGAAGCTGAGAATCGCCCGTTGTTCGTTCAGCTCAAGGGCGAACGGCAGGCGCAGCGCCGGGGCCTGGGGCACTTGCGGGCGGGAAAGCGGTTGTTCGCGGTAGATCACCAGGGTCCCGGCCGCCAGGTCGCCCAGGCGCTTGAAGTTGGGGTGTTGCAGGCAACTGATGGCGCCGAGGAAATAGCCGAAGGGCAGCATGTCGACAAAGCGCAGCAGGTTACGGATCAGCGAGGCGGACCAGCCGATGGGCGTGCCATCGTCCTGTACCACCCGCAGGCCCATGACCTGTTTGCCGGGCGAGCAGCCCTGGTTGAGCACTTCGAAAAGCACCATGTACCACCAACTGACGAGGAACAGCAGCAGCGAACCCAGGCCAATGCCCAGGTTGCCGAGAAAGGCCAATGCGATAAACAGGATGCCGAGAATCAGGCC
This sequence comes from Pseudomonas sp. SDO5522_S412, assembly GCF_054071215.1. NCBI lineage: Bacteria > Pseudomonadati > Pseudomonadota > Gammaproteobacteria > Pseudomonadales > Pseudomonadaceae > Pseudomonas > Pseudomonas sp. SDO5522_S412. The sequence continues at coordinate 9,294 of NZ_JBSVWQ010000125.1, forward strand.
GCGCAAACCCAGGTCGAAGGCAAAGGCCAGTGAGCGTACCAGCAGGCCGGCCGGGCGCAGGGGCAGGTCGATACCCTCCGGGGTCTCGATCTGGTAGCGGGTATCCAGTGGCGCAGGTGGCATCGCGGTCCTTGGCAGTGCGGCGCTGGCGCCTGGGCGGCAGCGGCGGGGTTGGAAAGACCGATGCTAGCAGTGTCGACGGTGGAAGCAACCACTCAACGATTTACTGAATATTTGTACAGGGAACACAGCGCTGGCCCCCGATGCCTGCAAGCGCCTAGACTTTGCCGGTCTTCAGCACAGGAATAGCCCGTGACCACCATTTTCTGGTACGACTATGAAACCACCGGCATCAATCCGCGTACCGACCGCCCGCTGCAGGTAGCCGGTATTCGCACCGACCTCGAGCTTAACGAGGTCGGGCCGCCGGTCAATCTCTACTGCCACCCCAGCGACGATATCCTGCCGCATCCGGCAGCGTGCGCGATCACTGGCATCACTCCCGGCGTGCTGGCGGAAAAAGGCCTGGCCGAAGCCGACTTCATGACCCGGGTGCACGCCGAGCTGGCCACCCCGGGCACCTGCGGGGCCGGCTACAACACCTTGCGTTTTGACGATGAGATGACGCGCTACAGCTTGTACCGCAATTTCTTCGATCCCTATGCCCGGGAATGGCAAGGCGGCAACAGCCGCTGGGACCTGATCGACGTGGTGCGCACTGCCTACGCTCTGCGCCCTGACGGGATCGTCTGGCCGGAACAGGACGGGCGCGTCACCCTCAAGCTTGAGCGGTTGACGGCCGCCAACGGCATCGACCACGGCCAGGCCCACGACGCCTTGTCCGATGTGCGCGCCACCATCGCCCTGGCCCGGTTGATCCGCGAGAAGCAACCCAAGCTCTATGACTGGCTGTTTCAACTGCGCAGCAAACAACGGGTCATGGACCAGGTGCGGTTGTTGCAGCCGATGGTGCATATTTCCGGTCGTTTTTCTGCCGAGCGTCATTACCTGGGGGTGGTGCTGCCGCTGGCGTGGCACCCGCGCAATCGCAATGCATTGATCGTCTGCGACCTGGGGCTCGATCCGCAAGGGCTGTTGGACGAGGACGCCGATACCTTGCGCCGGCGCTTATATACCCGCCGCGACGAACTGGCCGAAGGTGAATTGCCGGTACCGCTCAAGTTGCTGCACATCAATCGTTGCCCGGTGGTCGCACCGTTGAGCGTGCTTCGGCCGCAAGACCGCGAGCGTTTGCAGCTGGATATGGATGAGTGTGATGCGCGGGCCCTGCGGCTAAGCGACGCACAGGAACTATGGCGCGATAAACTGGCGGCGATTTACGCCGAGGAAGATTTTGCGCCAAGCGCCGATCCCGAGCAGCAGCTATACGATGGTTTTATCGGGGATCGTGATCGACGTTTATGCGAGCAAGTGAGAGTCGCCGAGCCGGCGCAACTAGCGCGCCAGCAATGGCCTTTCGATGATGAACGTTTGCCTGAATTATTATTTCGCTATCGTGCACGCAACTTCCCGGACACCTTGAATAGTGAAGAGCAACAACGCTGGAGAGTTTTCTGTCAGCAACGTTTGTCAGACCCTCAATGGGGCGCGCCAAACACCCTTGAGGGTTTTAAGCAGGCGTGTCTTGAGTTGGCTGTTAGTGCCACACCGTTTCAGCGCCAGGTGCTTGATGAATGGCAGGAGTATGTTGATGCCTTAGCGACTCGAATGAGTCTGTAATCAGCTTCCCGGTAAAATACGGACAATAAAAAACGCCAGCAAGCTGGCGTTTTTTATTGCGTTGCGTATCACGCAGCGTCCTGGCGAGGCTTAGCCCAGCAGGGTAGCCCAGCCTTCAACCACGTCGCCGCCCCACTTGGCTTTCCACTCTTTCAGAGTCTTGTGGTTGCCACCTTTGGTTTCAATCACTTCGCCGTTGTGCGGGTTTTTGTATTGTTTAACCTTGCGAGCACGCTTGGTGCCGGTAGTTTTTACGGCGCCACGTGGAGCCTTAACTTTCGAATCCGGATCCAGCAGCGCGATGATGTCACGCAGGGATTTGGAGTATTCGCCCATCAGGGTGCGCAATTTGCCTTCGAATTCCAGCTCGGTTTGCAGTTTGTCGTCTTGGGACAGGTTCTTCAAACGGGCTTGCAGCTCTTTGATAGCTTCTTCGGTGGCGCGATATTCGTTGATCAGGGACATGGGGACTACCTTATGCAGGGCGCTGGGTGAAAGGGGATAGTGGCTCAATAATAGTCAGACAGTTTGCCCAAGTAAACATTTAAGGCCGCATTTATGTAATTTACTTTGGTTGTTTGTGGCAAAAGCGTGGAATTGAGTTAATTAGTAAGGGGGATGGCCTAAAGATACTCTGGTTAAGTCTTGGCTTACTGCCGGAGTCCACGCGTTTGCACACATAATGGGGAAAAACCTTACGCTATTAAGGGGCAGGGTTGACGCAGCCGATCAGAATAAGCGTTGAGGAATACTGCAGTTTTTCTGCGCAATCGCTAGAATGGCGGCCTTTGCGAAGTTCTGGAGTTTCCCCCTAATGCGCACTTTTCGGCTGGTGATTGCTTGCCCGGACCGGGTTGGCATCGTTGCCAAGGTCAGTAACTTTCTGGCTTCCCACAACGGTTGGATCACCGAAGCGAGCCATCACTCGGACAATCTCAGCGGCTGGTTTTTCATGCGTCACGAAATTCGTGCCGATACGCTGCCCTTTGGTCTAGAGGCATTTCGCGAGGCATTTGCGCCGATCGCTGAAGAGTTCTCGATGACCTGGCGCATCACCGACACGGAACAGAAAAAACGCGTGGTCCTGATGGCCAGTCGTGAGTCCCACTGCCTGGCAGACCTGCTGCACCGCTGGCACAGCGATGAACTGGACTGCGAAATCTCCTGCGTGATTTCCAACCATGACGACCTGCGCAGCATGGTCGAGTGGCATGGCATTCCGTACTACCACGTCCCGGTCAACCCGCAGGACAAGGAGCCGGCCTTTGCCGAGGTCTCGCGCCTGGTCAAGCAGCACGATGCGGACGTCGTGGTACTGGCGCGCTACATGCAGATTCTGCCGCCGGAGTTGTGCAGTGAATACGCTGGCAAGGTGATCAATATTCACCACAGCTTCCTGCCATCGTTTGTGGGTGCCAAGCCGTATCACCAGGCATCCCTGCGTGGCGTGAAGCTGATCGGTGCAACGTGCCACTACGTCACCGAAGAGTTGGACGCCGGTCCCATCATCGAGCAGGACGTGGTGCGTGTCAGCCATAGCGACAGCATCGAAGACATGGTCCGTTTTGGCCGTGACGTCGAGAAGATGGTGCTGGCTCGCGGCCTGCGCTATCACCTGGAAGACCGGGTACTGGTGCACGGCAACAAGACTGTCGTGTTCTGATTGAAGTGTTTTGATTGAAGAATGAAGGGCCTGGGCGTTAAATCGCTACAGGCCCTTTTTTTGAGCGCGGGTGAGGACTGGAGCATGAGCGATCCACTGGACAAGGCGACTTCCAAAGCCCCCGCGACGCTGGGAGAGGGTTGTTTGAGTCGATATGACCCGGATGACCTGAGCAGTGAGGACGGCACCGAGTTTCCAGGCGCCGCCGAGTTGTGGGAACAATTGCAGGACACATCCGAATTGCCTGAAGAAAAGGCGTCAGCGGCTGTGCAAGGCAGCCGCTGACCCGGCGGGATCAAATCCGGAAACTACCCACCAGTTGTTTCAAGCGCGCCGCTTGCTGTTCCAGGTCGGAACAGGCCCGCAAGGTTGATTGCAGGTTTTCCACACCTTCCTGATTGAGGGTGTTGATCTCGGTGATGTCCATGTTGATTGACTCCACCACCGAGGTCTGTTCCTCGGTAGCGGTGGCTACCGACTGGTTCATCCCGTCAATTTCGCCTATACGCTGGGTCACGCTGTTCAGACGCTCGCCCGCCAGGTTGGCGATTTCCACACTGTCCTGGCTGTGCCGCTGGCTTTCGCTCATGGTGCTGACCGAATCCCGGGCGCCGACTTGCAGCTCCTCGATCATCTTCTGCACCTGCTGCGCCGACTCCTGGGTGCGGTGCGCCAGGTTGCGCACTTCATCGGCCACCACCGCAAAGCCGCGCCCGGCTTCCCCGGCCCGTGCGGCTTCAATCGCCGCGTTGAGGGCCAGCAGGTTGGTTTGCTGGGAAATGCTGGTGATCACTTCCAGAATCTGCCCGATGTTCACTGTCTTGCTGTTAAGCGCTTCGATATTGGTGCTGGAGGCGCTGATCATCTGCGACAACTGGTTCATCGCCTTGATATTGCGTTCCACCACCTGCTGACCGTCTTCGGCCAAGTGCCGGGCGTCGCTGGCCTGGTTGGAGGCCTGTGCGGCGTTGCGGGCGATTTCCTGGGCGGCGGCCCCCAGCTCGTTGATCGCGGCCGCGACGCTGTTGGTCCGGTTGGCCTGCTCGTCGGAATTGACCATCGAGGAATTGGAGGCGCTGACCACCCGCAGGGCCACTTCATTGACCTGCTCGGTGGCCGAGGAAACTTCGCGAATCGAGGTGTGAATCCGCTCCACGAAGCGATTGAAAGCGCTGCCAAGCACGCCGAATTCGTCGTGGTTCTGGATGGTCAGGCGGCGGGTCAGGTCGCCTTCACCGTCGGCGATGTCTTCCATGGCGCGGGTCATGACGTGCAGTGGCTGCAGGAGGATGCGAATCAGCATGCCCAGCAGGGCGATGATGATGACCACGGCGATGATCGTGGCGATGATCGCCGAGGTGCGGAATTCGCTGAGCATGGCGAAGGATTTATCTTTATCCACCGACAGGCCGAGGTACCAGTTCACCGAGGGCAGGCCCTTGATCGGGGTAAAGGTGACGATACGTGTCTTGCCGTTTACCTCGACTTCACTGAAGTCGCTGCTGATCCTGGGGGTGTTGTTCGGATAGACGTCGGCCAGGGTTTTCATCACTAGGCCCTTGTCCGGGTGTACCAGCACTTTACCGTCGGCACTGACCAGGAAGGCATAACCCATGCCGCCGAAGTTCAGGGCACCGATGTTGTCTACCAGGGTTTGCAGGCTCAGGTCGCCGCCCACCACGCCGACACTCTGGCCGGCCTTGGTGCTGGGGGTGGCGATGGAGATGATCAACTGGCCGGTGGCCGCGTCAATGTAGGGTTCGGTCAGGGTTGAGCCGTTGCTGCCCTGCGCGCCCTTGTACCAGGGGCGTACCCGTGGGTCGAAGCCGTCGGGCATCTTGGTATCGGGGCGGATGACGAAGCCGCCCTTGCTGTCGCCAAGGTACGTGGCCATGAACGAGGACGTCAGGGCCTTCTGTTCCAGAAGGCTGGCGACGCTGGTTGAATCCGGGTTGATGGCGATGTTCTGTGCGGCGCTTTCTATCAGCACTATGCGCCCGGTAAGCCAGGTCTGGATGTTGCTGGCAGTGACATCGCCCATTTCATGCAGGTAGTTGTTCAGGTCGTCGCGAATCGCATTACGCTGCAAGTAGTCGTTGTAGAGGGTAAACAACGCAAAGGCGGCAATGACGACAAGAGCGGCGGCAAGCAGGATTTTATGGCTGAAACGCAGATTTTTATTCATGGCTTGTGGGGTCCGCTATGGTCTTAATATCCGATGCACGTCCTTCTGGGACGCGCGGAATGGCTGCGTCAAAAAAAGTGTGATATTTCCATCTGCTCCTGCAGGAATTATCCGGCCTGTTTTTCCAAGACTTTTTGGGTCTCTCGCTTTATCTGTATCGACCATTCAGCGCCAAAGATTAACCATGGGTGACAAAATGCCTGACTCCTCGCAACTCATTATTGGTGCAGATCTTCAGGGCCAGCCGATTGCCCAGTCGATGCGCCTGGCCAACCGCCACGGCCTGATCGCAGGCGCCACCGGCACCGGCAAGACCGTGACCTTGCAGCGCCTGGCGGAAGCTTTCAGCGACGCCGGGGTCGCGGTATTTGCCGCCGATATCAAGGGTGACCTGTGTGGCCTGGGCGCTGCGGCCAACCCTCAGGGCAAGGTCGCCGAGCGCATAGCCGGCATGCCTTTCCTTAATTACACGCCCAAGGCGTATCCGGTGACGTTGTGGGATATCCACGGCCAGTCCGGTCATCCGTTGCGCACCACCATGAGTGAAATGGGCCCGCTGTTGCTCGGCAGCCTGTTGGAGCTCACCGACAGCCAGCAATCGGCCCTCTACGCAGCCTTCAAGGTGGCCGATCGTGAAGGCCTGTTGTTGCTGGACCTCAAGGACCTCAAGGCGCTGCTGAACCATTTGCGCTATCACCCGGAGTTGCTCGGGGAAGACGCGGCCTTGATGACCACCGGTTCCAGCCAGGCGCTGTTGCGGCGCCTGGCGGTGCTGGAGCAGCAGGGTGCCGAAGCGTTGTTCGGCGAGCCGGCGCTGCAACTCGAAGACATCCTGCAACCGGCCAGTGACGGCCGCGGGCGTATTCATCTATTGGACGCCAGCCGGCTGGTGCATGAGGCGCCGAAGGTCTACGCGACCTTCCTGCTTTGGCTGTTGGCCGAACTGTTCGAGCAACTGCCGGAACGTGGCGATGCCGACAAGCCGCTGCTGGCGCTGTTTTTCGATGAGGCGCATCTGTTGTTTGCCGACACCCCCAAGGCCCTGCAGGATCGCCTGGAGCAAGTGGTGCGGCTGATTCGCTCGAAAGGCGTCGGTGTGTATTTCGTCACCCAGTCTCCCGGGGACTTGCCGGACACCGTGCTGGCGCAACTCGGCTTGCGCATCCAGCACGGGCTGCGGGCGTTCACCACCAAGGAGCAGAAGTCCCTGCGGGCGGTGGCCGATGGTTTCCGGCCCAATCCGGCATTTGATGCGCTGGCGGTGCTGACCGAGTTGGGTACAGGTGAGGCATTGGTGGGAACCTTGCAGGAAAAGGGGACGCCTGAAGTAGTCCAACGCGTACTGGTAGCACCGCCGCAATCGCGGATCGGGCCACTGAGCGAAGCTGAGCGGGCAGCACTGATTGCCAGTTCGCCATTGCAGGGGCGTTATGACAAGCCGATTGACCGTGAGTCGGCGTACGAAGTGCTGATGGCGCGCAAGGACTTGGGCCCGCAAGAGGATTCGACGCCCGCCGCTGAAGAGCCAAGCTTTACCGACAAGGCCGGTGCGTTCCTCGGTACTACGGCAGGCAAGGCACTGAAATCGGCGATGCAACAGGCGGCCAATCAGATGGGCCGGCAGTTGGTGCGCGGGTTACTGGGGTCTTTGTTAGGCGGCAGCAAACGTAAATAACGATGGGATCAAATGTGGGAGCGGGCTTGCTCGCGAAAGCGGTGGATCAGTCAATACATCCGGTGA
>NZ_JBSVWQ010000126.1:0-16556 GCF_054071215.1 Pseudomonas sp. SDO5522_S412
CCAGGATTTTGGGGCCGCTGCGCAGCCCAGCGGGAGCAAGCTCCCTCGCCACAGGGTGTGTCAGCTCAAGATGCCTTTTCCGCTCAGTCTCGCGCGGTCATGCTCCGCCTCAAACGTCTGCAACGGCCCCTTCGGCACAATCCCCGTCGGATTAATCGTGCGGTGACTGGCGTAGTAATGCCCCTTGATGTGAGCAAAATCCACCGTCTCGGCAATCCCCGGCCACTGATACAACTCCCTTAGCCAGTTCGACAGGTTCGGATAATCCGCAATTCGCCGCAGGTTGCATTTGAAGTGGCTGTAGTACACCGCATCAAACCGAATCGCCGTGGTGAAAAGCCTTACATCGGCTTCAGTCAGGTATTCTCCCGCCAGGTAACGATGCTCACCCAAGTGCTGCTCAAGGTGATCCAGTTCGGCAAACACATCATCAAATGCGGCCTCATAAGCCTTTTGTGACGTGGCAAAGCCTGCGCGGTACACACCGTTGTTCACGGCGGGATAGATTCGATCGTTCAGTGCATCAATGGTCGAGCGCTGGGCTTCGGGATAGAAATCCAGTTGATTGCCGGTCAGTTCATTAAACGCACTGTTGAACATGCGAATAATCTCCGCCGACTCATTGCTGACAATCCGCTTGAGCTTCTTGTCCCACAACACCGGCACTGTGACCCGCCCGGTGTAGCTGGCGGTGTCGGCGGTGTAGCGTTGGTGCATGAAGGTGAAGTCGTCAAGCTTGTCGCCGCTGGAGCCATGGGCCTTGTCGAAGGTCCAGCCGTTTTCCAGCATCAGCCAACTGACCACCGACACGTCGATCAGGCTTTCCAAGCCTTTGAGCTTGCGCAGGATCAATGTGCGGTGCGCCCAGGGGCAGGCGAGGGATACGTATAAATGGTAACGACCGGCTTCAGCCGCGAAACCGCCTTCGCCGGTCGGGCCGGGTTCACCATCGGCGGTCACCCAGTTGCGGCGTTGCGCCTGCTCCCGTTGGAAGGCGCCGTCTGCGCTACTTTCGTACCACTGGTCATGCCAGCGTCCTTCGATCAGCAAACCCATGACTGACTCCTTGGCTAATAAGCGTTGGAGTGCAGTCTAAAGGTCTGAGTTCGAACAAAAAGCGCAAAGGCTGGGGGTTAATGATCGACTAAATCGATTTGTCCCGGGCATCCCAGTACTGTTGGGCCAGTTCGAACGCCTGTTCCCGCGGGTGGCCGAGGCCGCGCAAGGCCAGGGCCATGGTGGCGATCAGTGCCAGTTGCGGGTAGCTGTCCTGCACCTCACCGCGCCATAGCGCCTTCAAATGCTCGGGCTCCAGGGCCGCAGGCTTGACGTGGCGCTGGGCGGAGAGGGCGGGCCACTCTTCATCCCAGCTTTCGCCGCCGGTAGTGCCGTACAGGTGGCTGATGGTGTCCGGGTTGATCTCGATCTCGCCGCCGTCGCCCTTGATCACGATGCTGTTGTCGCCAAGCAGGCCGCTGGCATCGCGGTGTACGCCCTGGTAGCCCGGGTGGAAGATGCTTTGCAGGCCGCAGCGGGCGCTCAACGGGTTGAGGATGCGCGCCAGTGAATGGATCGGCGAGCGCAGGCCCAGGGTGTTGCGCAGGTCGATCATGCGCTGCAGTTGCGGCGCCCAGTCCCCCAGGGGAATAAACGCCAGGTTGCCCTGTTCAAGGGCCGCTTCCACCTGTTGCCAATTGCGGCACAACGGAATCTGCAAGCCATCCAGCAACTGCTCGGTGTAGAGCCGGCCTGCCGTATGCGCGCCGCCGCCGTGCATCAGGATACGCACGCCGTTCTGTGCCAGGCACTTGGCTGCCAGCAGGTACCACGGCAGGTGGCGTTTTTTACCGGCGTAGGTCGGCCAGTCGACATCCACATTGAGCGACGGTGCATTCAGGCGCTCGCGCACGGCTTCGGTGAAGCCTGCGAGTTCTTCCGGGCTTTCTTCCTTGTGCCGCAGCAGCATGAGGAAGGCGCCGAGCTGGGTGTCTTCGACCTTCTCGTCCAGCAACATGCCCATGGCTTCCCGGGCTTCCTCACGGGTGAGGTTGCGGGCGCCGCGCTTGCCTTTGCCGAGGATGCGCACGAACGGCGCGAACGGGTGCTCAGCAGGGGTTTCAGTGATCAACGGGGCAAAATCAGTCATAAGCAATTCGTCGGCCTGGGCAGGCCCGCCAGCTTGGCGGCGAGTTTGGCGGGAGTGCCTTTGAACAGTCGGTTGAGGTGCAGGCTGTTGCCCTTTTCCGGGCCCAGCTTCAAGGCGGTGTACTTGATCAGCGGGCGGGTGGCGGGCGACAGCTGGAATTCGTCGTAAAAGCCGCGCAGCAGTTCGAGGATTTCCCAGTGTTCCGGGGTCAGCTCCAGCGCTTCGGTAGTGGCGAGGGCGTTGGCCACGTCGCTGGACCACTCGGTCAGGTCGACGAGGTAGCCGTCCTTGTCCAGTTCGAGGGTGCGTTCACCTACGGTCAAAGTGTTCATAGCCAGGTATTGACCTTGTCATAGTCGATCGACAGCTGGACGAACGCCGGGTAATCGACACTGCCGGCCCATTCAGGCACGGCGAGGTTACGCGCCTGGCTGTCTTCGGCCAGTACAAACACTTTCACGCCCCTGGCCTGCAGGGCCTGGCAAGGCGCGCTGGCGGGTTGCAGGGCGTAGGCGCCGTCGCCGCACAGCAGGATCGCATCCTGGGTGCCACAGAGGCGCAGGCAGCTGTCCAGCCGGCTGTCGGTAAAAGGCGAGTGGGATACCACATGCAAGGTCGACATCAGAGGGTAATCACCTGGTCGTAACGGTCAATCATCTGTGAAATTTGTTCACTGCTCAGCGGCTGTGCGTTGCCGGAGGTGGCCAGCCCGCGCACGGCGAGGCTATGGCTGCAGGCAAACACCTCTTCGACGCCAAATAATTCCAGGGCCTGGAGGTTGGCGCTCAGGTCTTTCTGTTGCACGGCCCTGGCGTCCTGGCTCGCGGCCAGTTGAAACACGCCGTCATCCAGAAACAACAGGCCAATCGGCAAATCAAACGCGCCGCCAGCCAATACGATATCCAGCGCTTCACGGGCGCTGGGGCCGGACCACGGCGCCTGTCGGCTGATCACCAGCAAGGATTTCGACATGTCACGGCCCTCCGAAGCAGATCAAGCGGTCAGCGGACTGGGCGGCGTCATGCAACTGCCCAAGCCCGGACAATGCCCAAGGCGCGTCCAGGTTCACCGCGCTGCGCTGATAACGGGTGGCCTCTTCGGCATTCAGCACGCCACGGCGCAGGGCCGCGGCGATGCACACCACGCCATCGAGCTGATGCTCGCTGACAAACTCGCGCCACTGACGGGCGATATCCTGCTCATCCTGCGGCGCAACAATGTTAGTGGACGCGCTGTAGACGCCATCCTGATAAAAAAACAGCCGCACAATCTCATGCCCACCCGCCAGCGCCGCCTGGGCGAACAGCAAGGCACGGCGCGAGGAGGGCGCATGGGCGGCGGAAAAAAGCGCAATCGCGAACTTCATGGAACACTCTGAAGGCAAAACCTGTGGCAATGATAAAGCCGCAGGCAACAAAAAGCCCGCCGAAGCGGGCTTTTTGCATGCGGCTGCGATCAGTCGTCGCGGCCCATGATGCCGAAGATCTGCAACAGGCTGATAAACAGGTTGTAGATCGATACATACAGGCTGATGGTGGCCATGATGTAGTTACGCTCGCCACCCTGGATGATTGCGCTGGTCTGGAACAGGATGCAGGCCGAGGAGAACAGCACGAAACCTGCGCTGATCGCCAGTTGCAGGCCGCTGATCTGGAAGAACATGCCTGCCAGTACGGCAGCCAGCAACACGAAGAAACCGGCGGTGATGAAACCACCCAGGAAGCTCATGTCCTTGCGGGAAATCAGCACGTAGGCCGACAGGCCGCCAAATACCAGGGCAGTCATGGCAAATGCCGAGCTGACCACTTCCGCGCCGCCGGCCATGCCGAGGTAGCGGTTAAGGATCGGGCCGAGGATAAAGCCCATGAAACCGGTCAGGGCAAACGCCGACACCAGGCCCCAGGCCGAGTCGCGCAGCTTGTTGGTCAGGAAGAACAGACCGTAGAAGCCGATCAGCACGACGAAGATATTCGGGTAGCCGACGCGCATTTGCTGGGCTACGAAGGCCATCACGCCGCTGAACGCGAGGGTGAGAGCGAGCAAGCCGTACGTATTGCGCAGGACGCGGCTAACTTCTAGCTGCTCAGCCTGCGCGTTTCCATTCACTGCGTAATTTTGTTCGCGCATGGCGACACTCCTTCAGTTTTGAAACATTCAGTCGCAAGGATCATAACAGACGCTCTGTAACAAGCTATGGCGAGAGTTTGACAGTGTGTTTCATTCGGGTATTATGGCGCCCGCTGAGGCAGGATGAGCTACGCTAATCCTGTGTTGCACAAGGGAAATTGGCAGAGTGGTTGAATGCACCGGTCTTGAAAACCGGCGGACGTTAATAGCGTCTCCAGGGTTCGAATCCCTGGTTTCCCGCCAAGATTCACTCAAGAGCCCCGCTATTGCGGGGCTTTTGCGTTTCTGGGGTTTGGGGATTTCGTCACCGGTTTCCGCAGGCGTTCCATTACTATTGTGGGAGTGTTCCATAACTTTCCTACTTTGACGGCTTCGCGGTCGCTCCGATCCTCCTGTAAACCCTCTTCGTGATTTCCTGCTTGCTGTGCCCCAGCAGCAGGCTTGCATCCCCGATATCGAGGATTTCCGACGCCGCTTTAGGCCGAATATCCCGAAACTGAAACCCGGCTATCTTGGCTGCAAGCAGTGGGTCGCCCTGGTCGATTGCCTTCAGTCGAGCCTTCTCCCTTGCCTTGTCCCAGCGCAAGCGCAACATCCCTTTCGTCATCCGCTTTCCATGCCTGTTGATCAGCAGGTACTTGGATGGATGGCCGACATTCCTTTCAGTTATTTCCCTGACCAATTTCCCAAGACTGTTCTCCCCCGACTCAGTGCGCATCAGGATCCTCAGCTTCTGCCCGGTTTTCCCTTGCGTGACCAGAAAGTAATCACCCTCAGTGTCATCGCTGCGCATGATGATCACGTCAGCTGGCCGCTGGCCGGTTAAGTAACCAAGATCCATGGCTTCCTTCAGTTCAGGCTCTGCCATCCCGTAAACCGCATCCCAGACCACCGCATTGGCGTAATAGTCGCGTGGGACTTCTTTATTTTTCCTTACGCCTTGGCAAGGGTTCTCCCTTTCGGTGAGCCCCCACTCGCGAGCCATATTGAACACATGTGACAGAAGGGCGATCTCCCTATTGGCTCGAACCTTGGCCGTTCGGGCATCGCGATAGCCGGCGATGTTGGCTGGCGTGATCGAGTCAATGGGTGCGCTATCGAACGTGGGCCTGAGTTGTTTGAGCTCTGCCAGGTTGTCGGTCTGTGTCCGAGCACCCTTTTTCGGAATGACATCTCGAACATAGCGGTCAAAAATTCCCTTCATGATTGTCAGATCACCAGGTTTATCTTTGGCCTCCAGTTCTGCCCATTTGAGTCGAGCTTTGTCCAGGTCCTTACCAAGGGGGATGTCCTTGCCGGAGGCATCCCTGTAGTAGAAGGAGGTCCAGGTGGTGCCGTTCTTACGCTTCCTGGTGCGCTGGTACATGCGTGGCGGGAGGTGGCGGTATTCAGTATTGCGGGGGCGCATATCAGTTCACTCTGGAGAAGTCAGGCGTCCAAGCCGGGCGTGCCGGCGGAGGGTTAGGGTCTGCGATTGTGGCGTTCACCATTCCCAGCTTCATGCGGGCGAACATCCGGCCCACCAGAGGGCGACCGCCACGGCTCTCGATGAATACCCAGTTACGGTCTTTCAGCCACTTGCGCTGGTGCGAGCGATGCTTGTAACCAGTCAGGTCGGCGAGCTCGTCGTCCGACAGGATCTCTGCTTCCATGTTTATTTCCCGTCGGCCGCTGTGGGCCGCGCTGTCTTGATGATGTGAATGACCAGGCTGAAGGTGATCAGCATCCAGCCGCAGGTGCCGGCGAAGGCGTAGAGGATGTCGGCTGTTTCGCCGTCCTCAAGAAGGCGTGGGGCGAGCCAAAAGAACCAGCCGGCGGTGCCGACCAGGTACAGCAAAGCGCCCAGCAGGATCAGGGTGAGTTTGATTGCGAACATGTGGTGTCCTTGCCGCGCTGGGCGGCTGTCGGAAATATTTGATAATCATTATCAGTTGAGAGTATCTTTGCCGCGCTCACCCAGCAGGAGAGGCTCTTTACCGGTCTATGGATGGCGAGGCTAACCCTGCTGGGTGAGCACCTCGCCCGCCGCTCACCGGCAGGCATGTGGGGGGACTGGGGGTTAGGCTGTTGCGGCGATATCGGCTTCAGCCATCTCGCAGAAGAAGCTGCAGCTAGGCAGCTTCTCGTTGCGCGCAATGGGACCAACAGGAAGGTCGCGCAAAGGGAATCGCTCATCTTTCCTAGGCCCTGACCGGTACCGAAGAAACCATGAGCCGGGCCCCAGCTCGTCCTGCACTAAACAACGCTGCTCGAACACCTCTGGGAAGTCTTCGCGAATCGCGCGCCAGTACCCTTCGCCGCCTTTTGGGCAGGCAATGCAGTTCGCGTTGTAATAGCCGATGCGATACATGGCAGGCAGTTCGATACCGGCTCGCTCTATGATGGCTTTGCAGTCCTCTTTGCCCAGGCCTCGATCTATCAGCGGTGCAATCACTGGTCGGTCTGGGTTTCTTTCTCGGAAGTCGTCCAGCCGATCGGTCTCTTCGGCGGTGTAGCCAAAGACCATCACGTCACCAGGTCGTTCGTAGGTGGAGAGCAGCCTGCGCTTAAGCAGCGTCGAACAAGGCGCTCCATGAGGCCCCTTCATGTATCGTTCGCGTAGGAACACGTTCTGCACGTCGGCCCCGTATTTCTCGTCACGAAGCACAGTGATCGGTTGCCCGAACCAGATTTCACAGTCCTGGGCGAACCGCCGGTTGTCGTCGTGCTCATTTGCCAGGAAGGCGTTGATTATCTGCACATCGTGAGTTGCGCCATATTCGGCCAGAGCCAGTTTGGTGGCCACCGCCGAAGCAGCACCGCAGCTGAACTGGCAAACGATTCTGTTACTCATGGCCTTGGCCCCGTGTAGATGAAGACGTAGGCGAACCAGAGGGTGGCGATCATGGCGTCACCCGGCGCGCCCACTGAACATAGGGGCCGTCATCCGTATCGAAGATCCCCATCAGGAACCATTCAGGCCCTGGCGATTCGGGATTCCAGGCGGTGCACGCGGCATCCTCGTCAGGCAGATCCTCGAGTTCGTCGCCAGAGTGCCAGCCTTTCAGTTCCAGGCCCTGTTCCTTGACCCAGGCAATGTAGGGCGCCGGGTCTTCGCCTTCGCCAGAGCTCGGAATGTTCGGGTGATACCACCAGCCGTCCGCATCGCGCTTAACCTCGACTGGTCCGAACGGCTTGATGCCGCTGTGCGCCTCGCAGGGAGTGACGTAAAGCACGTCGGAGTAGTGCCCGCCGCCAGAGCTAAATTCCATCTTGCAGCCGCACTTGGCGGGCTCGCTGTTGACGAACGTGATCTTTTGTTCAGGCATGACTTCGTCCTTGCCGCTATAGCGGCTGACTTTGAAGGGGGAGGATTGGGGTTATAATGCGGAGTGAGTTGAATTTATATGGAGGTAGATTTGAAAGCTACATACTTGGTGGTAGTTGTGTTGACGTTTTTTTCTGGAGCAATATTCGGAAGTGGAGGGCTTTCTTTTTCAGGCGAGCCTGATTGGAGAGGTTATTTTGAGGTTGGCAGTTATCTAGCAACAATTTTAGTAGCTGCAGTTGGTGTCATAACGATGAATACTTGGCGGTCGCAGTTTACGCACTCTGGAAAATATAATGCGATTAAGGAATTTCAAAACTCGCTCATGGGTAGGTCCGTGCTAGTCAAGGACTACGCTTGGTCTGTTATTGATAAATATCATGCATTCAGAAATGCGCCTGTAGGCGACATTACTGCTCAAGAAAAAGCTATACACAAAATGCTTGAAAGGAAAGATGCTTGGAATGCTAAGAAATTTCAAATAGATGTGTGCTGGAGTAATTTGATTGCCCATCTCGGTGACGATGATGTAAGGAGGTTCTTATGTGCGCCTGACTCTGTAAATGAATGGGTTGATGAGTTTGTTGCTAAGACAACTAGAACAGATCCCTATACGCGCGACGAAAACTCTGGGTTGATATATGAAGAGGTAGTTAAGTTTTGCGAATCCGCTGATGAAAATGACAAGCGCTTAATCGAATCTTCTCAGGTGATTCTGCAGCGATTAGTCAGGTAATGATATCTGCCGTCAATTTGCAAAAGGGGGCGTTAGGGGGGGCGCACTGCAGCGTGTTCTCATCGATCCCGGTGTAGATGCGCCATGGCACCTTCACGCCGTTGACCAGAAAGCCCCAGTCACCGCGCCATTTGCTGGTGATGAACAGGGTGTAGACGCCGCCGGGCGACAGTTCGTCGATCCGGTGGTACTCGCCATGGTTGAGGCGAGCGGTGTCGCCGGCGCGCCGGTCGATATATTCGGTGGCCTGGGCTCTCGTGGTAACGTTCAGTCCTGACAGCGCTGGGTCTTCGGGATCAAGCAGGCGCTGTTCGGTGTACCAGCCGCGCAGGATGATCGTGCGGGCGTTCCACGGATGGTCGTGCAGATCCCGGTCTTCGTCGGGCCGCATGATGTGGTGCACACGGAACGACCACGGGCACCACCATAGCGCTGGCTTGTGCGTGTCGCGGGAGTAGGGGTTGAACAGCCACCAGCGGCCCATGTACATCTCGGCGCCGTCGGCAGACATGATGTGCAGGTACGGGGTGCGCTGGGCGCGGGCGATGAGCCCGGCGGCAACCGCCGGGCGAGCAAGCAGCTTGGCGACCAGGCGCCAGAACAGGTTGTTCACGTGGAGTCCTTGCCGGGCCATGCCCGGGCGGTGGAGTGAAATTTATAAGGCCCTGTCCGCCATTACATCTCGTAAAGGTCAATATCGAGGTTTACATGGCGCAACTATGTCTATGGCTTGAGCTACTGATTGCGGTACTGGGCGTGATCCTTATATGCCTCCGAATTTGGGGCGGATGAGATGAAAACTGACTGGTATCTGAGGTGATACGATGGGTCTTCTCTGAAGTGGGAAGGCCCATGACCAAGCACGATATTTACGATGAGATCGAAGGCTTTCAGGTTTGGAACTACATGGAGTGCGACAAGGACGAGGAAGGCCGGGAGACCTGGCGTATCAACGTCGAGGTGAAGCGTGGTGGTGAGGTGGTGGTGCCGGTTGTTGCGGGAGACCGTACCTATGTTGACCGTGGCCTGGCGCAGGTTGCTGGGCGTGAGGCAGGGGCGAGGCTGATATCGGATCTCGTCCTCAAAGTTTAAACCTTTAGGTTAATTGGCTGGAGAGGTCAGCAATGATCAACGCATCAGGTTGGGGGCTGTTCAAACCGTGGGTATCAATCCCAAATATTCTGCTAGTACTTGCAGCGATTTTCATCGTCGCTCTGTTTAAGCTCACAAGCAGCGAGTTGGCCAGTTGGGTCCAGGCAGTTGGATCAATCGTTGCAATCATTGCCGCTTTTTCCATATCACAGTTTCAGTATCGAGCCGAGATGCTTAGGCGGTCGCAAGACGCGCATGATCGATCTGTTGGTTTTGCAACCCGTCTCCTGCTCATAAGTCGCGAGTTTGATGACGTCGTGACCAGGGCAATCGACAGAACATTTACAGTGGGTACCAAGGAGCGAGATACGCAATTTTCTTGGGTTTTAGAAGAGCTTTTGAATCGACTTAATTCATCTATGTTTGATGATTTGGATGAAGCAAGGAACATTCATTGTGGCCTTCTGAGAAAACAGATTGTTGGACTTCTGTTCACCCTAAGATTCAGTACAAAAAATGCCCTTGTGGAGGAGCGGGATGAGGAGGTCCAACGCTATCAGTCTCTTTCGCCTGTGACGGTGAGGGCAGCAGAAATATTGCTTGAAAGTGCTCGTAACGCACAGCTCCATTGAGTTTGCTCTGCGCTCCCGTGGATGCCGGCTGGCGTGATTCGTTGATATGGGGTATTACGGGTGACCGGCATGGAGCCGGATCAAGGAGAGAAGAAGATGGGTGTTGAAAAAATGCGGGACGACGAATTCAAACCAACCTGCCCAAAATGTCCGGGGCATGAGTTCGTTGCTGTTTCTAACCGCTACGTGGCCAGAACCTCAGAGGCGATTAGCATGATCATATGCGCCAATTTGAATTGCCAGGCCGTTGTCGGTGTGTTGCCTACTGCTGAAGTTTTTCCAGAGTAACTACGCCGCTTTGCGCTGCCCCAGGACACTCTGGCGCGCAGCTTCAAACTCGCTGCCGAGGATCTCGGCGGCGCCTTCAATCTGTTCGACGCCATCCTCAAGGCGGACGCCGAGATTCAGATACACGACCCCATCCAGTTCGAAGAACACGCCGCCGCACATCCACAGCGCTCCGGGGTTCAGACCGATAGCCTCCCAGACCTCGTCCATATCGATGCTAGCGGGGCAATGCTCCTTCCACAGTGCCGACAGGCGCTCATGCTCGGCGATCTGGGCGGCGCGCGCATCCTTTGGCGTCCCTTTCGCTGGCTTGGCGCTGGAGCGCAGAGCGCGGTAGTCGTACTGGTCGGGACGGCACCAGTGCACGTCCAGCTCGCGGCTATCACTGATTTTCACGCCGCCGACGTAGCTCCGATTGCCTGACCGCATCGGCGAGGCCGCACAACCAAACACCTGGCCAAGCTTGGCGCGCTGGGCGTCCCACTCTTTGCGTTTAGCCTCCCAGGCGATTACCGCGGCAACCACGGCCGGGGCAGTGGTCTTGTACATGTAGTTGCTCATGGATTATCTCCAGTCAGGCGCCGCCCTCCGTGATCGGTGGTGGCAATTTAGTTTTTTTTGGTGTTTGATGCATGAAATTAAGATACGGACGTCGAACTGATGAAAACCGAGGGTGTAATTGCAATAAATATTAAAAAGATAAAGGGCGACTGGTCGTCAGTAGATTATGTTGATAAGTCCACCGGAAGGTTTCATAGGATTTATAAATATAAGGACAAGGCGTGTAAGAGCGTCTATCTTAAATCGAGACTTAGTCAGCACCTTGCGGGCTATTCTCTAATAGAAAAAGATTTACGTAGCTCATTGATATGGCTGAAGGAGATTAAATGTATTGTTGGCGATATTGATGCGAAGAAAGATGGTAACTTTAAGATTAGTAGGGATCGTGAAACTTTTAATATTGTAAAGGGACTATTTGTAGCCGCTCTGACATTTTATGGTAAAGGATTTACCAAATGTGATGGTCGCCCAGTAAAGCTTGAGCGCATTCAAATTGAAGAGAAGTTTAGGGATTTGCATGATCTAGCAATTTCGTACCGAAATAATTTTGCTGCTCATAGTGGATCTGTAGGCTTGGAGACAGCAAATATCGCGTTGGTTGTTCCCGTGAAAGTGAAGGTTGGCAGGCCCGTGCCAATGAATCTGTATACCGAAATAAATCAACCTGACTTAGCGTGGCACAATAAGGATAACGATCTTTGGTTCATTGAGCTATTAGAGCATGTTCAGCTATTGGTTCGGGATAAAATAAAAAAGCTCAGAAATAAAATAATGGAGGAGGTCGGGCCAAAAGATCTAAAAGAGTTTTTCAAATGATTTGAGTGTGTCAGACAAGCTCACCGTAATATCTCCCGATATTAATCGCGTCCCCGCCTAAATACTTTCAGCGTCGAGCCGTTTTGCTTTACGCTGGCCGAGAACGTAGAGTTCTGCCGCCACATTTTCGTCAACTTCGATTTTGTGGCGCGAACGAAGCGCCTCACGTGCACAGGCCGAGCCGAGGGAGTGCACATAGCGCAGGCATCCAGCGATCACCGATGCCTGCTCAGTGTCTTCAGTCCAGGCCATGAGCTCGGCAAGCATCTGCTTGTCGCCAGCCCGCACCCGGTGCCGAAGCTCTTCCTCGCCAAGCTCCTTGCGTTTCGCCGCGCTCTTTGCAGATCGCGTCTTTTGATCCATGGCCATGGCCTACCTCTTCTATTCCGCTGGCCGGCAGTGCGAGCCAGGTTTGACGTTTGCGTTGCTGGATGCGGGCTATGCGGCGCATTTAGTTCGCCCCGGTTTTGCTTTTGGGTAGTCGATGCCGTGCGCGGCGATGATCCGCTCGAAGGCTTTTGATCCCATGGCTAGACTCCCAAGGCACTGGCGCCGGGTCAGGCCCAGCTCCAGGAATGCCCGGATTCGCTCAGCGTATTTCGCATCGCTGGCTTCATCCGCTCGCCTGGGCACAAGGTTTCGTGCGCCGCCCCGGGTCGGAGCCTTGAACGTAATCCCGAACTCCTGGCCGATGGTGGATACCGTGCGCCTGTCAATCCCCAGCTCTTCCGCTACATCTACCTTTGCGTGGGTGGGGGCAAGCTCGCGAATGCGCTCAACCAGCTTCAGGCGTTTCTGGGTGCGAATATCGAGCGGCGCCATTTGGAGCGGCGCCGATTCAACTCGCCGGCGAACAAACGGCTTCGGTGCCGGCGGCTCCTGGGGTACATAGACGGCGGGCTTCGGTGGCGGGGGAGGCTCGATCTCTTCGATCTCGCCGCCGGCCGCCACAAACTCGGCGACCTGGGCCGCCAGTTCATCCGAGGCCGGGCGTAGTGCTTCGACCAAGCTGAGGTAGTTGCTGATCATGCTGCCGCCTTGGCCAGCGTCACCCCGGCCATGCTGAAGGTTGATCCCTGCGCCGCGACCATCGCGTCGAGCGCTTCCCAGTTGACTAAGAGGACGGTGATCGGCGCCTGACCATATGCCACGGCTTTCACCAGGGCCCCGAAGTCTGTCACGTTGGCCTGCAGCGCTACCTGCTCCACGGTGTGGCTCGCCGCAGGCTTTGTGGCCTGGCCGACGGGTGCCGCCTGGACCGGAGCGGTGCGGACAGGCTCTGGTGTCGCCGCTTTCTCCACGACTGGCTCTGGCTTGATGGCCGCCAGTCGCTGGGCTTCCTGCTCTTCGGCAATGCGCTTCGCGTCGGCCTTTGCCTGCTCCGCCTTCTGGTGTTCGGAGATTCGGAATTTGATCAGCGTCACCAGGTCATCGTTGGCCTTAGTGACCAGCTGCTGCACGTCGCTGAACAGGAAGGCATGATCAACGGCGAGCTCTGCCAGACTGGTCAGGTTCAAGCGAATGCCGTCGGCTGCCTGGCTTGCATCGATCTTCGCCCGGGCTAGTTCGGTATCAACTGCGTCCTGGAGGCTGGCGATGGTGCGCTTGCTCTTCATGGCTCCGGCGAAGTCGACGTGCACATTAGGCAGCGCCACCTGGCCCAAGGTCCTGTTGATCCCCGCGATGTGCTCCGCAAGCGCTAGCTCAGCCTTTTGCTTGATGGTGGTCTTTACCAGCAATTCCTGGGCCTTCACCAGCTTGTCGACCTTCAGGCGAGTCTCGCGGGCATGCGCACTGATGCGATCCAGCGACGAAAACAGTTCGTCGATGCTCTGGGTTTGCGACAGGGCCTGCTTCTTGGCGACAGCGACGGCCTCTTCAACATCGCCACACCACTTGACCGCCTTTTTGGCGTCGGCGAAATCCTGGTCGGTTGAGAGCGTGGTTTTTACCGAGTCGATGACCGCCAGGGCCGAGTCTTCAAACACCTTCAGGTTGCTGGCGGTGACCATGCCGGTCAGCTCGATGCGCAGCGCTGGCAGCTCATCAGGTGCCTTGCCGACGACGATTGAAGGCGCGTCGGCCATCTCGAAGTTGGCCAGGTCTGCCTCGAACTGTTTCCAGCCTTCGATCAACTGGGCCGCGCGCCCGGCGACGGGCCGGTACTCCATGTGCACGAAGTTCTCCGGCGTGCCGTCCGAGCAAACAAAGATGACGCGCTCAGCGCCGCTCACCAGCAGTTGCTGCTCAAGCTGCCAGTAATAGTGCGGAGCCAGGTCACCGGCTTTCACCTGGGCCACGACTGACTCATTCCACAGTTTGTGCTCGAACAGTGTCTCGCCGAGCATCGTGGCGCCGTCCATGGAGGCGAGCAGGTTGCCCTCGGTAGCAACGATCGGATAAAGCTCTTCGCCGATCAGTGCTTCGGCCAGTGGGCGTGCCAGGGCCTCAGTGGCGTGGCCTTTGTCGAAGATGAACTGCTGAGACGGCGTGACATCGGGCGTGATGCCAGTCTTTTTGGCGGCGAGCAGGTCGGTGCGGGTTTGGTACTTCGAAGCGCCCATCATTGCAGGTGCTTCGGAGGCGGTGCGGTATTGGGCGCGGAGGGCAAGCCACTCGGCGGAGCCTTGAGCTACGTTGTGAATTTTCATGCTGCGTCTCCATCGAGGGCTTTGAGGTTGGTGATGGTTTCGATCTGGTCATCGCGCAATGAGTACTTGCTGATGACATTGGAAATAATGTGCTCAGGACTGGTACGGCCGGCGTCGATCAACGGCTGCCACTTCTCGATGTTTTCAGCCAGCAGTTCGTCGGGATAGGCAGGCTTGGCGTCTGGTTCTGGTGGAGCCGGCCGCGCCGGCGAGACGTCTTTGGCGGCCTCCTCGAACGACTTTCCTTCCATCTCGTCAGCGGTAGGGGCCGACCCGACTTCAGGGAATGCTTTGCGCAAGGCTTGTGCTTCGGCGCACTTGGCAAGCTGTGCAAATGCGCGGCGCTTCCACATGGAGTTGGGCGCAGCGCTGTCCTTGCTCGCAGTCGCGTAGTTTTCGAGCCAACGCTCGTTGGCGGTGAACTCGGCAACAAGTCCGTTCGACATTTGGCGCTTGACGGTGACCCGGCACCACTCCGGGTAAGTTACGTCGACACCGGCCAGCTTCGCAGTGATCGACGGCCCGTATTCGGGATCGCTGATCCCGGCGTATTGCCCTGTTCGCGCTGCCTGGATGCGGTACAAACCAATACCAGGCATCACCACATCGACCATGCCGCGGCCCTTCTGGTAAATCGGGACGATGTGCACCGGCTTAAGCATCGGATCAAGTTGAGCTGCCTTGCAGTACGCAAGCACCATCACGACAGAGTTATGCGCGGCGCCTGGGTACAAGCTACCGGTCAGTACCTCAACAAGCGCATCCTCGGATATCGCCGGCATGTGCTCGGCGTGTTTAATTACTGCGGACACGGTGACTCCCTGCCGCGATGCTCGCAGCGATTGAAGGTGTTGGTTATTGAGTGATTCGATCAGCGAGGGCACTGAGCAACATCAGAAAGGTGCAGACAGAAAGGGCAGAGAAAGAGCCGCGCCAGATGAGTAGGCGCCGGGTGCGCTGGCGGGCGGTCATGGCCAGGGTCTCAACTGCTGCAACACCAATTCGTGCAGCGCCTTACCGTTTCGGCTCATGCGTTGGCCGCGCAACTGCCATTTTTCGTGCTGGGCCAGCAATCGATCATTCGCTCATCGGGAAGCGTAAGCACGACGTGGTAGCCGTTGTTGTGCTTTTTGTGGGCGATGCCGGTGCGAGACAGCCAACCGTCAAAGCGCTGCATGGCTTCGGCCTTCATGCGTTTTTTGTGGCTTTCGGGATTTGGCTCGCTGCCTTGTCCGCCACAGTTGCGGCAACACCGTGTGTAACCAACATCCTCTCCGATGAACTCGCAGCAGCTCATGCAGTGGCTGCCGTCTTCGATGTTGTCTTCAAAGAAGCTCACGGCCGAACCCTCACCGCGATACGCCCGCCCTTGATCGCAGCAGCAAGCTTTGGCGGTAGTGCCGACACAGGCAGGTCGCGCGGCAGGCCGGCGCCGAGGATTGTCAGGCTGCGTTCGATCTCGGCGATCTGTTCGTCGATCAGTGATTTAACCGGCGCAGTGGTCATGCTGCCTCCTTGCGCGCGACCTTGTTGAGGCGGGCGCAGTAGTGGTCGAATTCCTTGAGGGTGATGGTTTGGTCGATCAGGAACTGGGTGATCAGCCCCTGAACGATTAATGCCTCTTCTTGGGTACTGGAAGCATGCGCCAAGCTTTCGAGCGCTTCGTCGATCAGGATGTGGGCGCTCATAGGTCGGCACCCACATCGTCTTCGCGCTCTTCCCGTTCCGCTGCTACAGCGTCTTCGGCGTAGGGCCTCAGCAGCGCTACAGCGATCTTCTCGACCGCCTCAATCGGGCGTTGCTGGCCCAGCAAGTCCGCGGCGTGGGCCCGGGCATCGCTCTGGCTGCCGAGCATGGCCGACAGCAGCAGGCGGGCGAACGAATCACGCTGGTCCAAGCCGTCGATCTGGCGCTGGTTCAGGTGGCCTTGCAGGACAGTGCAGAACCTGTCGAACGTCACGACCTGCGGCTGGCCGTAACGGCGCTTCCACTTAATGTCGACGCCGCACACCAGGCGCTCCGCCGAATGCTCAAGCCAGTCCGTGACCTCGTCGCTGTCGCTGACCTCCGGAGGCAACTGAGCGTCGTAAAGCTCCTGGCATATCTTCAATGCTGCGTTCATGGTCGCCTCCAAGGTGGCGGGTTGTTCACCTGTATTCGTCAACACTCATGCCTCCCGCTGGTTGCCGATGGGCGCGGG
>NZ_JBSVWQ010000127.1:0-16545 GCF_054071215.1 Pseudomonas sp. SDO5522_S412
GGTGGAAACACGTTAAAAGTGTGGAACTGGGCTTGCTCGCGAAAACGGTTTTTCAGTTAATGCATCCGGTGGCTGATGTACCGCATTCGCGAGCAAGCCCGCTCCCACATTGGTCCAGTGTTGTTCCCGGGGTTCAGTGCTTGGCCTCGCGAATCATGTTGCGGGCGATCACCAATTGCTGGATCTGCGTAGTGCCTTCATACAGGCGGAACAAGCGCACATCGCGATAGAACCGCTCGATGGCGTACTCGCTCACATACCCGGCACCGCCGTGAATCTGCACACAACGGTCGGCCACGCGGCCGCACATCTCCGTGGCGAACATTTTCGAGCAGGACGCTTCGGTGCCGATGTTCAGGCCTTCGTCACGCTTGCGCGCGGCGTCCACCACCATGCAGCGGGCGGCGTAGATCTCGGCCTTGCTGTCGGCGAGCATCGCCTGGATCAACTGGAACTCGGCGATCGGCTGGCCGAACTGCTTGCGTTCCAGGGCGTAGTTCAGGGCATCGTTGAGCATGCGCTCGGCGGCCCCGACGCTGACGGCGGCAATGTGCAGGCGGCCCTTGTCGAGCACCTTCATTGCGGTCTTGAACCCCACGCCTTCGACGCCACCGATCAGTTGGTCGGCCGGTACGCGCACGTTGTCGAAAATCACGTCGCACGTGTGGGCGCCTTTCTGGCCCATCTTGTGGTCGCGCTTGCCCAGAGACAGGCCGGGGGTGTTGCGCTCGACAATGAATGCACTGATGCCGCCCGCGCCCTTGATGTCCGGGTTGGTACGGGCCATCACCGTGTAGATCCCGGCGTGGGGGGCGTTGGTGATAAAGCGCTTGGTGCCGTTGATGACATAGTGGTCACCGTCGCGCACCGCCGTGGTTTTCAGCGAGGCGGCGTCGGAGCCGGAGTCCGGCTCGGTCAGGCAGAACGAACTGAGCAGTTCACCGCTGGCGAGTTTCGGCAGGTAGTGCTGCTTCTGCGCCTCGGTGCCGTCCAGCAGGATGCCGATGGAGCCGATGCCGTTGTTGGTGCCGAAGTAGGAGCGGAATGCCGGCGAGGTGCGGCCCAGTTCGAAGGCCACGTTGACCTCTTCTTCCATGGTCAGCCCGAGGCCGCCGTAGGCTTCGGGCAGGGTCAGGCCAAACAGGCCCAGCTCGCGGAACTGGCTGACGATATCCGCCGGGACGTCATCGGTCTCGGCCAGTTCGTTTTCCCGGGGGATCAGCGCCTCGTTGACGAACTGCTGCAGGGTTTCCAGCAACAGATGAAGCGTTTCGGGGTCTCGGATCATGTGCATTCCTCAGCGGCCCGTTCGGCGGGCCTGTTGTCGTCAATCTGCCGAGGCCTTGCACCGATCTGTCTAGCGGGCGGCGGCCTCGATGTTGTTCACCATGTGCTTGAGACGGGGCCCGATGTCGTCCTCGAGTTTCTCCCGGGAAAGGTGAAAACTCGGTCCGCCACAGTTGAACGTCAGCAGCCCATGTTGTGCATGCAGCAGCGGTACGGCGATGGCGTTTACATCGCGGTGCCACTCACCGATCGACATGCAGTAGCCGAAGTCGGTGTAATCCCGGAAGGCACGTTCCAGACCCTTCCTGATGCCCGGCCAATCCTCCAGATGACGCTGGCGGATATGGTCGAGGATAAATTCCCGCTCGTTTTCCGGCATCGCTGCCAGGCAGGCGCGGCCTGCGGAACTCAAGTGCAACGGCAACCGTGTGCCGACCTGGCGGCGCATGGTCATGTTGGCTTCACCCTGGACCACGTCCAGGTAAACCATGTCCAGGCGGTCCCGCGTGGCCATCGCCACCGCGGCCTGGGCGTACTTGGCCATCGTCTCCATCAGCGGATGGGCCACGGCCCGCACCGACAGGTTCGACAGCATTGCGTAACCGAATGCCATCACGCCCACATCCAGCTGATACCGGCCTGACTGCGGCAGGTGCTTGAGATAGCCCAAGCGGGTCAGCGTATGGGTCATCCGCGTAATCGTCGGCTTTGGCAGCCCGGTCTTGCGCGCCAGCTCCTGGTTACCCAGCACGCTTTCGCTGGGGGTGAAGCAGCGCAGCAATTCCAGGCCACGGGCCAGGGCGGTGACGAACTGGCGGTCCTTGTCTTCTTCCTCGTCGGCATTCATCGGATCGATCAGCAAGTGCTCGAAGGCGTGGTTGCCGGCAGGTGTTTCGGGTGTGTTCGGGTCCAGGTTTCGACGGCGCATGTTAGTCCCCCTTTTTTTAGAAAATCAACAAAACAAAATTGTATTCCGCACAGCGAAACTAATCAACTTTGCGTGGCGTTGTCTTTTTGTTTAATAAAACTCGTCTAAACAACGAGTTATAGCCCGATTTATAGGAGGGTCAGGTTTTTACGTTTACATCACGGCGACTCGGTCCTTATGATTATCGCTAAATACGGAATGTTGTTTCGCATAGCGAAACTGGCGATATCCGAACTAACAAGAACATTGCAGCAGGAGAATTTGTGGCCAGCCTCGACCAACCCGTAGTGCACCTCGACGTCCAGGACAATGGCGTCGCCGTGGTACGCATCCACCGTCCCGAAGTGAAAAACGCCTTGAACGCCCAGGTTCGCGAAGAGCTGGCCGAGCACTTTCGTGCCCTGGCCAAACGCCGTGATGTGCGCGCCATCGTGCTCACCGGCGGCGACCAGTTCTTCGTGGCCGGTGCCGACATCAAGGAATTCGCCAGCGCCAGCCCGATCGAGATGTATCGCCGCCACACCGAATACCTGTGGGAAGCCATCAGCCGCTGCCCCAAGCCGGTGATCGCCGCGGTAAACGGGTTTGCCCTGGGCGGCGGTTGTGAGCTGGCCATGCATTGCGACCTGATCGTCGCCGGGGAATCGGCGCGCTTCGCTCAGCCCGAGGTCAAGCTGGGCCTGATGCCGGGCGCCGGTGGCACCCAGCGCCTGGTGCGCGCCGTGGGTAAGTTCCAGGCCATGCGCATCGCGTTGACCGGCTGCATGGTCAAGGCCCCGGAAGCCCTGGCCATGGGCATGCTCAGCGAAGTGGTGGCCGATGACCAGACCATCCCCCGCGCCCTGGAACTGGCCGCGCAGATCGCCGCCTTGCCGCCACTGGCGGTGGAGCAGATCAAGGAAGTGATGCTGGCTGGCGCCGACCTGCCGCTGGAAAGCGCGCTGGTGTTGGAGCGCAAGGCCTTTCAACTGCTGTTCGATTCGGCAGACCAGAAGGAGGGCGCCGCGGCGTTCTTCGAAAAACGCACCGCGAACTACCTGGGGGAATGACAATGGCTGATTCAATCAAGATCATGGGCCTGGTAGGCACCGGCGTGATGGGCGCCGGGATTGCACAGATTGCCGCTCAGGCGGGCGTGTTGGTGCGCTTGTTCGATGCCCGCGACGGTGCGGCGCAAACCGCTCGGGATAACCTCGGCGCCACGCTCTCGAAGCTGGCCGCCAAGGGCAAGATCACCCAGGCAGCGGTGGACGCTGCGCTTGCGAACCTGCAAGTTGCCGTCACCATTGAGGCGCTGCACGACTGCGACCTGGTGGTGGAAGCCATTGTCGAAAACCTCGACGCCAAGCGCGGCCTGTTGCAGCAGCTGGAAGGTGTGGTCAGCGCGGCGTGCATCCTCGCCACCAACACCTCGTCGCTGTCGGTCACGGCCATCGCCACCGGCTGCCGGCACCCTGAGCGGGTCGCCGGGCTGCACTTTTTCAACCCGGTACCGTTGATGCGCGTCGTCGAAGTAATCGACGGCCTGGCCACCGCACCGAAGGTCGGCGATGACCTGTTGGCCTTCGTCGCCCGTACCGGCCATCGCGGCGTGCGCGCCAAGGACACTCCGGGTTTCATCGTCAACCACGCCGGCCGTGCGTACGGCACCGAAGCCTTGAAGATGCTCGATGAAGGCATTGCCGAGCGCGGCGACATCGACCGTATCCTGCGTGAAGGCGCAGGCTTTCGCATGGGGCCGCTGGAACTGCTGGACCTCACCGGGCTCGACGTTTCCCACCCGGTGATGGAGTCGATCTACAACCAGTTCTATCAGGACCCGCGCTACAAACCATCGCCCCTGACCCGCCAGATGCTGGTGGGCGGACGCTTCGGGCGCAAGAGCGGGCAGGGCTTCTACCGCTATGAAAATGGCCAGGTGGTGGACGGCCCGCAGCCGCAGCCGGTGCCTTCCATCAAGCAATTCCCGCCGGTATGGATCGCCACCGAAAACACCGACGACTACGAGCGCCTCAGCGCCCTGGTGATCGAGTTGGGCGCACACCTTGAAAGCGCGGCGCAGCCTTCGCCTGAAGCGTTGTGCCTGCTGGCGCCCTACGGTCTCGACGCCACCTCGGCCAGCGAGCGCTTCCACACTGACCCGGCAAGCACCCTGTGCATCGACCTGCTGACCGACCTGTCGCGCCACCGCACCCTGATGCAAAACCCGCTGACGTCCACCGCCACCCGCGATGCCGCCCACGCGTTGCTCGCCAATGACGGTGTAGGTGTGACAGTGATCAGCGACAGCGTCGGCTTCGTTGCCCAGCGCACCCTGGCGATGGTGGTCAACCTGGCCTGCGATATCGCCCAGCAACGCATCGCCAGCGTCGACGACATTGACCAGGCCGTACAACTCGGCCTGGGTTATCCACAAGGCCCGCTCGCCTGGGGCGATGCCCTCGGGCCACGGCGCATCCTCACGATTTTGCAACGCATGAGCGAACTCACCCACGACCCACGTTATCGCCCCAGCCCCTGGCTGCGGCGGCGTGCGGCGCTGGGGATTTCCCTGCGTCATGAAGAGCCGGCAGTCGGCTGATTTCGATTCATCACAGGACAAGAATAATGGGTGCATTGACAGGTTTGCGGGTGCTGGACTTAAGCCGGGTATTGGCCGGGCCCTGGTGTGGCCAGGTGTTGGCCGACCTCGGCGCGGAAGTGATCAAGATCGAACGGCCACAGAGTGGCGACGATACCCGCGGCTGGGGCCCGCCGTGGATGAAGACTGACACCGGCGAGTCGTCCGGGCAGGCGTCTTATTACCAGTCCACCAACCGCGGCAAACTATCCGTGGCCATTGACCTGGCCACCAGCGAAGGCCAGGAACTGGTGCGGGCCCTGGCGGCCAGCTCCGACGTACTGATCGAAAACTACAAGGCCGGTTCCCTGGCGCGTTATGGCCTGGATTACGCGACCCTGGCCGAGATCAATCCACGGTTGGTGTACTGCTCCATCACCGGCTTCGGCCAGACCGGCCCGCGCGCCGAAGAACCCGGCTACGACTTCATCATCCAGGGCATCGGCGGCCTGATGAGCATCACCGGCGAGCGCGACGACCTGCCCGGCGGCGGCCCGCAAAAAGTCGGCGTGGCGTTCTCCGACCTGATGACCGGCCTGTATTCCACCGTCGCGATCCAGGCCGCGCTGCTCAGCCGCGAACGCACCGGCGTTGGCCAACACATCGACATGGCGCTGCTGGACGTACAAGTGGCAACCCTGGCCAACCAGAGCATGAACTACCTGGCCTCGGGCAAGGTGCCGCAGCGTTTCGGCAACGCCCACGCCAACATCGTGCCGTACCAGGTATTCCGCGCCGCCGACCGCGACTTCATTATTGCCTGCGGCAACGACAGCCAGTTTGTAGCGCTGTGCCACAGCATCGGTTTGCCGCACCTGCCGGAAGACCCGCGCTTTCGGCGCAATGCCGATCGGGTTGCGCATCGGGCGGAGATTGTCGAACTGTTGTCGGCGCACTTCCTGGGGCGCACGGCGGACGAGTGGGTGGCGAGTATTCACGCCTCGAAAGTACCGGTGGGGGCGATCAACAACATCGCGCAATCCCTGGAAGAGCCGCAGGTGATTGCCCGTGGGTTGATGGTGAAGATCCCGCATCCCAGGAATCCGCAGTTCGAGATGGTCGGCAGCCCGATCAAGATGTCAGGCACGCCGGTAGAGTATGTAAGGCCGGCGCCGATGTTGGGGCAGCATACCGATGAGGTACTGGGCGAGCGCCTCGGGTTGTCGGCAGAGCAGCTGGGGCAGCTCAAGGCAGGAGGGGTGATTGAGCAACTTGACTGAAGGATGGCGGCCCATAAGGCCGCCATCTTTGCGCACGACTTTTTAGCGCGCGACTTCTTTAAGGTAGGCAGTTCGGGCCGCAACGGCAGTCGGCGTGAAATCCGTAAACACACCGTCAACACCGGCGCGGAAAAAGGCCATGTATTCCGCCGCCGGGCTGCCCTTGTAGGCGCCGGCCAGGTATTTGGCTTCGTTGCGGAAGGTGAAAATATGCACGAACAGGCCGGCCTTGTGCGCATCGCTGATCAGGCTGGTGGGCTTGAAGGTATCGACCTCGGGCAAGCCGGGGTTTTGCGCTGAAGCGGCGGTCAGCGACATCGCTTGCGGCTTCCATGGCCCGATGCCGTCGGCGTAGGTCTTGACCTCGGCCAGCCCGGCCGGGGTCAGCATCGCACCAAAGGCGCGTGGGTCGCCGGCGACGGTCCAGCTGTACGGGCGGCCGCTGACGAAGGTGTTGGGTTTGTCGGTGATGAAAATGGTCTCGCCGGTCTTGAAGTTCACCCCGTTCCCATCCACCAGTTGAACCGCCCTGGATTGCAGGCCGATGGAGCGCAGGTATTTCAGGCTGTTCGGGTCGAAGCTCTGCACGAACACCGGCGCATCTTTGCGATTGAGGTTGTTGTCTTCAAGGGTCTTGAGAAACGCCGCTTCGAACGGATGACTGCCCGGCGCGCCGCAGCCGTTGGCGATGGCCTGGGCATTGTTCCAGATCGGGTTCTTGCTTTCCGGGTAGGTGGTAATCACGCGGCCAGTGGCGGCGCTTTTGGCTTTCGCGATGTCGATCACTTCCTGGAAACTCAGGATCGGCAGCTTGCCGTTGAGTTCGGTCGGGCGCTCGTCGCGGGCATCATACGTCGTGCCGCCGATCCATTGCTTGAGTTCGGCCAGGGTGAAATCGCTGATTGACCAGTCGTTGGTATGGTCTTCGCCATCCACGATCAAGGACTTCAACACGGATTTTGGATCGTTGGGGTCAGTCAGATCACTCAGGTACTGGGCCGGGCCATTTTCTGCAGTGGCCGGATACCTGACGTTAACCAGTACACCGGGCACCGTGCGCTTGCGGCGTGCAACTTCGGGATTGGTCTTCGCGACGTCGCTGATGTTGGTGTTGTCGCTCAACCAGGGATTGTGCCGGGCCACCAATACACAGTCCTTGGTCATGTGCAGGTCCAGCTCCAGCGAATCCGCACCAGCGTCGGCTGCATGCTCGTAGGAGGCCCGGGTTTCTTCCGGGTACAGTCCTGGCAGGCCGCGATGGCCGATAACCAGCGGCGGTGCGCCGTCCAGGGTTTTGAAGGAACCAGAGGCGGCAGGCGCGCTTCCGGTCACACTGTCACACGCGCTCACCGTCAGGCTGCATCCGATAACGATAAAACGGGCAAGCAGGGTTTTTACCGCTGGCGGGCCTGAGCGAGTGTGCATGTGTCGTCCTTCAAGAAGAGGGTAGGGGCGGGGTATCTGCGGATGTTGGCGTTGACGTATGACAGCGTCGTGACAGGAAGTGGCGTGGTGATTTTCCAGCGCGGCGCACCTGGGGTGAAGCAAAAATCTCACTGAATGCTTGACTTCTCCTTTTCAATCAGTAACATACGGCGCATTCCGCGATAGCTCAGTTGGTAGAGCAAATGACTGTTAATCATTGGGTCCCTGGTTCGAGTCCAGGTCGTGGAGCCAGATAGTAAAAAAGCCTGCAGCGATGCAGGCTTTTTTTTGCCTGGAATTTGTCCCGGACACTCGATTCAGGCGTGCCCTCGAAACAGACGATATTCGGCAGGCATGCACACCGCACAAGGACGAAATCCCGCGGCGACAGCCGTCGCTTCATCGAGAAAAAACACGCGATTTTTCACGTAGCCGCCACGCGCAATGGCTCGCAGCGCCGCACGACAGTCGAGCTTTCCATAGCGCTTGCCGCGACGGTGACCGCCCAGCGTTCCCGGCTCGGGGCTTGGGAAGGGGCTTGCGTCTGCGCCCATCAGCATCCAGATGTTTTTGTCAGCCATCGCTTGTCCTCCTGCCGCACCAGCCTGCGGTACGTCCGCCATGTATCGCCGATCAGATCGGCTAGCGCACCCGGTTTCTTGCTTTTTTTATCGCTCAAAAAGGCTCAAAGTCGGGCACGCTATCCATTTCTGCTTTTCGACAGGATTCGAACATGTCAAAACTTCCCGAAACGTCCAACGATCCCTACCAATGGCTTGAAGACGTCGACGGCACGCGTTCACTGGACTGGGTACGCGCCCAGAACCTCAGGACCGAAGACCGGCTCGCCCGCTCCGACAGCTTCAAGCAGATCAAGGCCGATGTGCTGGAGATACTGGACTCGGACAGCAACATCCCCTACGTCGATAAGGTCGGCGCCTATTACTACAACTTCTGGATGGACGCCGCCCACCCGCGGGGCCTGTGGCGTCGCACCACGCTGGCGGAGTACCGCAAGCCTCAACCTGCCTGGGAAACGTTGCTGGACCTTGACGCACTGAACGCCGCCGAAGGCGAAAACTGGGTGTGGCACGGTGCTGATTTCTTGCGCCCGGACTACCAGCGCTGCCTGCTGGCGCTGTCCCGTGGCGGCGCCGATGCGAATGTCACCCGCGAGTTTGATCTGGCCAGCAAGACCTGGGTCGAAGACGGCTTCCAGTTGCCCGAGTCCAAGGGCGGCCTGGGCTGGATCGACCGTGACAACGTCTATGTCTATACCGATTTTGGTGAAGGGTCGATGACCCGTTCCGGTTACCCGCGCATCGTCAAGCAGTGGCAGCGCGGTACGCCGTTGAGTGCCGCCAGTCTTGTCTATGAAGGCGCGCTGGATGATATGTACATCGCGGCGATGCACGACGACACGCCCGGCTACGAGCGTGACTTCGTCAGCCGCACGCTGGCGTTCTACAACAACGAGCTGTACCTGCGGGGCAGCGACAACCAGTTAAGCAAAATCGACGCGCCGAACTCGGCGGAAAAGTCGGTGTACAAAGACTGGCTGCTGCTGGAACTGCGGGAGGACTGGACGCTTGATGAAGTGTTTGTGGCCGGCTCGTTGCTGGCGATCCGGTTTGATCGCTTCATGGCAGGCCAGCGGGATTTCGAGGTGCTGTTCACCCCTACGGACAGCACCTCGCTGGCAGGGTTTTTCTGGACGTTGAATCACCTGGTGCTGAACGTACTGGATCACGTCAAGAACCGCCTCAGCGTCCTCACTCCCGGCGCGAACGGCTGGCAGCACAGCCCGTTCACCGGGGCGCCGAGCATGGGGACGGTGGGTGCCAGCGCAGTGGACAGCGACGACAGTGATGCCGTCTGGCTGGTGACCACTGACTACCTGACGCCGACCACCTTGTCGCTGGCCGAGATCGGTCATCCGCCCGAGGTACTGAAAACCCTGCCGGCCTTTTTCGATTCCAGCCAGCACGTGATCGAGCAGCACTTTGCGGTCTCCAGGGACGGCACTCGTGTGCCCTATTTCCTGGTGCTCGGCAAAGACCTGCCGCGCAACGGCACGGCGCCGACCTTGCTCTATGGTTACGGCGGCTTTGAATACTCCCTGACCCCGTATTACTCCGGTAAGGCAGGCCGCGCCTGGCTTTCGAAGGGCGGGGTGTACGTGGTTGCCAACATTCGCGGTGGCGGTGAATACGGCCCGCGCTGGCACCAGGCCGCACTCAAGCAGAACCGTCCGCGTGCCTACGAAGATTTTGCCGCAGTGGCCCGTGACCTGATCGACCGCGGGGTTACTTCGCCCCGACATCTGGGCGCGGAGGGTGGCAGCAACGGTGGTCTGTTGGTCGGCAATATGCTTACTCAATACCCGGAACTGTTCGGTGCAATCGTCTCCCAGGTGCCCTTGCTCGACATGCAGCGCTATCACCTCCTGTTGGCCGGGGCGTCGTGGATGGGGGAATACGGCAACCCGGACGTACCTGAGGAGTGGGCGTACATCCAGACATTTTCTCCATACCACCTGTTCGATCCGGCGAAGGCCTACCCACCGGTGTTTTTCCTGACCTCGACCCGCGATGACCGGGTGCATCCAGCCCACGCCCGCAAGCTGGCGGCGAAGATGATCGAGGCCGGCAAGGACGTGACGTACTACGAAAATATCGAAGGTGGGCACGGCGGGGCGGCAGACAATGCACAGGCTGCGCATATGAGTGCGCTGGTCTACAGCTTTTTGTGGGAGAAGTTGAGTTCTAATCGGGACTGAGTGTTGCCAGCCTTAATTGCTGGTACGCCTGCACCAATTGGTCGAGCGTAAACCCAAGGTTCCTGCCGCTGGGATTGGGCAGAACCCACACCGCCGCACACCCCAGGGTGTGCGGTTGAAGCCCCCAGGCAATCTGCTTCTGCCCGCTCAACGCGCTATAGGCGGCCTTTCCCAGAAACGCCACATACCGTGGCGCATAACGTGCGATCTTGCGTTCAAAACCCGCCGCCGCCGCCCTGAATTCATCCGCCGACAACTGGTCCGCCCGGGCCGTAGGCCGCTCCACCACCGTGGTCAGCCCGCATTGGTATTGCAGGATCGTGCGGTCGTTCTCCGGCTGCACTTCATGGGGCGTAAACCCGGCCAGGTGCAGCGTGCGCCAGAACCGATTGCTCCTGCCCATGAAGTGATGCCCGGTGGTGGCGGCCTTCAGCCCCGGGTTTATGCCGCAGAAAATCACGGCCAGGTGCTCGGCCAGAATGTCTTCCAGTCCTTCACTCATCCGCAGATGACCTGCACGGCGTTGCGCGCCAGGGTGATCAATTCGGCGTGGGGCTTGCCCGCCCGTGCACGAATCGAAAGGCTGTGCACCAAAGACGCGGCGAGGACGGCGACGGCTGCCGGGTCTGCACCACCTTTCAACTCACCGGCCTCGATGGCCGTGCGCAAGCGGGTTTCGAGATGGGCGTCGAGTGCGTCGAGGCGCTGCAAAAGCACGGCGCGAATCTCCGCATCCTCCACCGCTTCAGTGGTTGCGGTGCCGATGATAAAGCAGCCCCGTGGCTCGCCATCCCCCGAAAAGTAGATCGACAACTGGCCTTCATATAAGCGCATCAACGCCTCTGCGAGGGTCAGGCGCGGGTCGTCCAGCGCCTCGTCGATGGCGGCAGAAGCGAGACCCCAATACTGCTCAAGTGCCTTGAGGTAGATCGCGTGTTTGTCGCCGAACGCGGCGTACAGGCTTGGCCTGTTCATCCCGGCGGCGGTGGCGATGCTGTCCAGTGAGGCGCCGGAATACCCGGTGCTCCAGAACACCCCGAGGGCTTTTTGCATTGCCGTTTCGGGGTCGTAGGCCCGTGGGCGGCCACGGCCTTTTGCCTCTGTGATCTTTTTTTGTGCCATGGCGTACAAAAATCCTTGAGTAGAGGTGGGTGGGTCGATATTCTTACATCATCGCACAAAATTAAGGCCTCAGAAATCCCGGGCTCAGCAAAGGTGATTCGATCATGAGCAATGCGTTGGAAAACACGACCCGCACCCCCTGGCGTTCACTGTTGATGGTGGGCTTTCCGGTACTCATTGCAGCGGCCGGGTATGTGTATTACCTCAAGGATGCGCCGTACGTATCCACCGATAACGCGTATGCCCGAGTGGCGAAGGCGTCGATCAATGCGCGGGTATCCGGGCAGGTCGTGGAGGTCGCCGTGGAAGACAACCAGTCGGTCCACAAGGGGCAGGTACTGCTGCGTATCAACCCCGAGCCGTTCCAGGTCGCGGTCGAGCGTGCGCAGGCGCAATTGAGCGTGGCGCGCCTGCGGATTGAAGGCCTCAAGGCCAGCTACCGGCAACAGCAGGCAGAGTTGCAGGCGGCCAAGGAATCGGCGGGTTTCGACCAGAAGGAATTCGCCCGCAAAAAGGCCCTGGTGGCCACCGAGTTCGTGTCCCAGGCCGTGTTCGAACGGGCCGATACCGACCTGAAAGTCGCCCGGCAACGCGTGGCGTCCGTCGAGCAGCAGATCGCCAATACGGTGGTGGCGCTGAACGGCAATCCCGACATCGAAATCGACCGACACCCGGCGATTCGCGAGGCCCAGGCGCAGCTCGACGAGGCGCAACTCTACCTCTCGTACGCGACGGTCTATGCCCCCGACGACGGCGTGGTGGCCAAGGTGGATGACGTGCAGGTCGGCGATTACCTGAACAGCGGCGCGCCGGCCTTCGTCTTGCTGTCGCCCCGTCGCACCTGGGTCGAGGCCAACTTTCGCGAAACCCAGATGACCCATATGCGAGCCGGTCAGCAGGCAACCATCAAGCTCGACACTTACCCGGATCATCCTTTCAAGGCGCACATCACCAGCCTGAGCCCGGGCGCCGGTGCCGACTTCGCGCTGCTGCCGCCGGAAAACGCCACCGGCAACTGGGTCAAGGTGGTGCAGCGGGTGCCGGTGCGCCTGGAACTGGACGATGCCAACGCGGACTTGCCGCTGTTCTCCGGCACCAGCGCCACGGTGACGGTTGATATCAGGACCGGCCCATGAACGGCGCACGTACTCTCCGGTTTGCGGCGTTGCTGGTGACCTGGTTGCAGGCGGTCAACGTGTCGCTGCCGAACTCGGCCCTGCGGTTTGTGCAGGGCAGTTTGTCGATGACGGATGACGAGGCGGGGTGGATCTTCACGTCGTACCTGGCGGCCAGCGCGATTACGTTGCCGGTGGCTCAGTGGCTTGCTGCGC
The DNA here is from genome assembly GCF_054071215.1 of Pseudomonas sp. SDO5522_S412. Classification (NCBI taxonomy): domain Bacteria; kingdom Pseudomonadati; phylum Pseudomonadota; class Gammaproteobacteria; order Pseudomonadales; family Pseudomonadaceae; genus Pseudomonas; species Pseudomonas sp. SDO5522_S412. The sequence goes on from NZ_JBSVWQ010000127.1 coordinate 12,713, forward strand.
GCTTCGGCGTGAAGGCGGTTTACCAGGCGGCGATGCTGATCTTCGCCCTCGGCCTGCTGCTCGCGACACAGGCCACCACCTCACTGCAATTCGTCGGCGCGCGGATCATCCAGGGTGCTGCCAGCGGCGTGTTGGCGCCGCTGTCGATGGCCATCGCCCTGGAGACATTGGCCCCGACGCAACGGCCAAAATTCGGCCCGTCATGGACGGCGATCGGGTTGCTGGGGATTGTCAGCGGCCCGGCGATTGGCGGCTGGATCAGCGAGCATTTCGGCTGGCGCTGGATGTTCTACGCCAGCCTGCCGCTGTTGGCGTACACCTTCTTGATCGTGGCGATGTTGCAGCAGGAGAAGAAAGCCAACAGCGCTGCTGCGTTTGATTTCGCAGGCTTCGCCAGCTTCACCCTCGGCGTGATCGGCCTGCAAATGGTCCTCGACCGTGGCCAGCGCCTGGAGTGGTTCGACTCGCCCGAGATCTGGCTGGAAGCCGCCACCAGTGCCCTGGGGTTCTACCTGTTCGCAATGCACCGGTTCACCTCGAGCACACACTTCATCAGCAAGGGGTTGTTGCGCGACCGCAACTTCGTGCTGTCGACCATCCTGTTCTTCGCCGTCGGTTTCGTGCTGCTGCCGACCATGGCGATGACCTCGCCGATGCTGGATGAACTGCTGGGCTTCCCGCCCGACACCACAGGCTTCCTCACCATCCCCCGTGGCGTGGGGCTGCTGGGTGCGTTCTGGCTGATGAACAAGGTGCCTGCGCATCTCGACGGCCGCCCATTTGTGGTCGCCGGGATCGCCGTGGTGATCTACGCCAACCACTCGATGCTCGGCTATTCACCCTTGATGGACGGCTGGCCGGTGGCAGTGGCTGGCGCAATCCAGGGCGCGGGCCTGGGCCTGCTGATGCCGGCGCTTTCCCGGGTGGCGTTCAGCACCCTCGACCCGACGTTGCGCCCCGAAGGCAGTGGGCTGTTCAACCTGTCCCGCGTCTACGGCAGCACCCTGGGTGTGGCGGTGGTGCAGTGGTTCTTCTTCAACAACACCCAGGCGATGCACGTGGCGCTGGCCGGCCACCTGACTGTGCATTCGGTCCCCGCATCGACGCCCCTGGCGGGATTCGCCGCGCTGAACGAAGCCATCACCGGCCAGGCCGCCTTCATCGCGGTGGTCGGCCAATTCAAGATTCTGCTGTGGGCAATGCTGGTGGTGAGCCCGCTGGTGCTGCTGCTGCGTAAACCTGTCACGACCCACTAGTTTTCCGGAGTGTGCGTAATGAAATCCCATGGGCTTGTTATCACGGCCGTCATGACCCTGTCCGCGTGTTCGGTTGGCCCGGACTATAAGGCGCCGTCCGTTACCGCTTCGCCGCACTATGACGTGCAGGCTGAGCAGCACGTTTCCTTCAGTCAGAAGGTCAGCGTCGACTGGTGGTCGACCTTTCATTCCGGAACGCTCGACAGCGTGATGCGCCGGGCGATTGCCGGCAACCTTGAGCTGACGGCAGCGGACGCGACGTTGCGTCAGGCCGCCGCTTCGGTGGCTGCGGCCGAGGGTGCACTTTTCCCGCAGGTGGATTTCGCCGCGCAAGCGGGCCGCCAGCGCGTGCACAACGCCGCGCGGCCAGCGGTGACGAACTTCTATGGCGTCGGGCCGCAGGTCAGTTTCGACCTCGACGTATTCGGCGGCAATCAGCGCCGGGTCGAGCAACAGCAGGCATTGGCCGATTTCCAGCAGCATCGCTTCGAGGCGGCGTACCTGACGCTGACGGGCGACGTCGCCAGCCAGGCGTTGCTGATGGCCTCGGCCAGCGCGCAGATGGAAGCGGTGCAGACCTTGCTCGCCACCGACGCGAAAAACCTCGAACTGGTGCGCGCGGCGCAACACAGCGGCACGACGACGCAGCTCGATGTCTCCCTGGCCGAAACGCGACTGGCGCAGGACCGCACCCTGTTGCCACCACTCGCCCAGCAGTGCGATGCGGCGCGGCATGCGCTGTCGATCCTGGCGGGCAAGGGCCCGGCGGATTGGCGCGCACCGGATTTCGAACTGGCTGGATTTGCCTCGGCCACCACGCTGCCGGTCAGCTTGCCGTCCGAACTGGCCCATGACCGCCCGGACGTGCTGCAAGCCGAAGCCGAATTGCATGCGGCCAGCGCGGCGGTCGGCGTGGCCACCGCCAATCTCTATCCCCGTGTGGAGTTGTCCGCGTCACTGGCCCAGGCCGCGTCGGGCAATGGTGGTGCGGCGCTGTGGGGTTTTGCCGCCGGGTTGGCGGGGCCGATCTTCGATGGCGGAACTCTCAAGGCAGAGCGCCAGGCCGCCGTGGAGGGCTACAACGCCGCGCTCGCCAACTATCAGCAGACCGTCATCAAGTCCTTCGGCCAGGTCGCAGACACCTTGCAGGCGATCAACCACGACGCCGAGGAGTACCAGGCACAGACCGCCGCGCTACAGGCCGCCGCCAACAGTTTGCGCCTGAACCAGCAGGCCTATGGGGCAGGGGAGAGCGGGCTGTTGCAAGTGCTGGAGGCACAACGCGCCTATGAGCAGGCCCTGCTCGGGCAGATCCGGGCGAGCACCGCCCAACATCTCGACACCGTGCGGTTGTTCGTGGCGCTCGGTGGTCGCTCGGTCAACGATTTCAAACGCTAGTGGAGCAAACACATGAGCTATTACGATGCACTTCGCGATACCCGTTTTCCTTTGCAGCATGGTTCGGGCGCGATGCCGGCGGTGGGGTTCGGGACGCTGTTCAGGGATTTGACGGCCACCACCCAGGCGGTCACGCAAGCGTTGGAGGCGGGCTTTCGCCATTTCGATTGTGCGGAGCGTTATGGCAACGAAGCGCAGGTCGGCGCGGCGATTCACGATGCGGTGGCGGCCGGTAAAGTCCGGCGCGAGGACCTGTTCATCACCACCAAGCTGTGGAACAACAACCATCGGCCCGAGCGTGTGGTGCCGGCGTTCGAAGCCAGTTGCCGCCGGCTTCGGGTGGAGGTGATCGACTGCTACATGATCCATACGCCGTTTGCGTTTTTGCCGGGTGACGAGCTGCACCCACGGGATGCGTTTGGGCATGTGTTGTATGACTCGGGGGTGACGTTGATCGAGACGTGGCGGGTGCTTGAGCGTCTGGTGGATGAGGGGCGTTGCAAGTCCATCGGGGTGTCGGATATCAGCCTGGAAACGCTGCGGGAGTTGGTGGCGGTGGCGCGGATAAAACCTGCGGTGGTGCAGGTTGAGTCACACCCTTATCTGCCGGAGTGGGAGCTGTTGGAGTTTTGCAGGCAGCATGGGATTGTGGTGTTGGCGTTTGCGCCGTTGGGGCATGGGATGAGGCCGCGGGTGCTGGATGAACCGGTGATTACCGGGATTGCACGGCGGGTGCGGAAGACGCCGGCTCAGGTTGCGTTGGCGTGGTCGGTGCAGCGTGGGGTGGCGTTTTTGACCTCGTCGGTGACGCCGGCGCGGATACGGGAGGATGCGGATATTTCTACGTTGCCGCAGGTGGCGATGCGTGAGATTGAGCAGGACATTACGACCCGGGTTCGTTTTAATCCGGTGATGGATACTGGGGTGTTGGGGTTTATTTCGCGGGAGAAGTTTTGAGTTTGGCCGGGGGAGGGGGGTACATATCCGTTATTTAGGTTATGGCTACTTATGGTTTCGCTCTTATAGCGAGTCACTTTGCAAAAGCGGCAGGGGGCAGTTAGATCAAGATCAAAAGTAAGAGCACGGCTGCCTGAGAGCCGACCTGAGTGTTAAAAGCAAAGGCAAAAGCTGCTTTTCTGTAGGAGCTGGCTTGCCGGCGATGCAGACAACTCGGTGAAT